>CAZBNU010000069.1:8176-18638 GCA_964493075.1 uncultured Nitrospirales bacterium
ATGCGGCTGGTTGACCTGGAGTGCGACTTCCTCGTGGCGGGTGGCGGCATGGCGGGCGTGTGCGCAGCATTGGCCGCGGCGCGTCACGGCGCAAAGGTGGTGCTGGTGCAGAACCGTTCGCGTTTGGGCGGCAATGCCAGCAGCGAGGTGCGCATGCACATTGTGGGCGCGGACACCCACGGTCATCGCTCCGGCTGGCGGGAAGGCGGCATTCTTGAAGAACTGCGCCTGGAAGACGCCGCGAATAACCCGCACTGGTCCTGGGAACTGTGGGACCTGATGTTGTATGACAAGATCGTGTCGGAACCCAACATCACGCTGCTGCTTGATACCAGCATCTATGGCGCCACGGTGAAAGACGGACTGATTCAGGAGGCGATGGCGCGATGTGATCTGACGGAACACATCTATCGCATCAAGGCTAAACAGTATGCCGACTGCACAGGTGACTGCCGGCTGGGACTTGAAGCGGGCGCGCATTTTCGCACGGGCCACGAGTCACGGGAGATGCACAACGAATCCCTCGCTCCCGAAACAGCCGGGCCGGAAACGCTTGGCAGCAGCATCCTGTTCACCTCGAAACAATACGACTATCCCGTGCCCTTCACGCCGCCGAAGTGGGCGCGTAAGGTTACCAAGGAACACCTCTTCAAGCGCGGCACCGGTTCCTGGGAATACGGCTACTGGTGGATCGAATGGGGCGGCAAGATTGACGCCATCAAGGACAACGAGAAAATCCGCTTTGAGCTCCTTTCCATTGTCATGGGCGTGTGGGACTATATCAAGAATTCGGGCAACCATCCCGACAGCGCCAACTGGGGCATGGACTGGATCGGCATGATTCCGGGCAAGCGTGCAAGTCGCCGCCTGGTCGGCGCCCACTATCTCACGCAAAACGACATGGTGGACGGCAACGACAAAGCGTTCGACGATGCGGTCGCCATTGGCGGCTGGTCTTTTGACGACCATACTTCCGGCGGGTTTGATGATTCCGATATCGCCCCGTGCAGTCAGACCAAGATTAAAGAAGTCTACAACATCCCCTTACGTGCGTTGTATTCAGGTAACATACAGAACCTGTTCATGGCAGGACGCAACATCTCCGCGTCCCACGTGGCATTCACCTCCACCCGTGTCATGGCCACCTGTGCTGTAGAAGGCCAGGCCATTGGCACTGCAGCCGCCCTTTGCGCAAGCAAAGGCATGGCGCCCCAGCAACTCTATGACGACAAATCGTTGCTCAAAACATTTCAGCAAGAGTTGCTGCGCGACGACCAGACCATCAAAGGCATGGCGAATGCCGATCCCGGCGATCTGGCGCGTACCGCAACGGTTCGGGCTTCAAGCGAAGTGGAAAGCAGTAGCGCGGCCAATGTCATCAACGGATTTGTTCGCGATATGAATGGCGAATGGAAGAACCGGTGGGGCGGCCCCATGACCGATTCAGGAGCATGGCTCGAACTCGCCTGGAATGCACCCCAGACCCTCAGCCATGTGCAGTTGTGCTTCGATTCCGGGTTCAGCCGACAACTGACCCTGACAGGGCAATTCCATGCCAGGAAGAACCAGATACGGGGAAGACAACCGGAGACCGTGAAGGACTACCGGCTGCTGTATCGTGACAGCACAAGCGGCGACTGGAAAGAACTCGTGGCTGTCGCGGACAACTACCAACGGATACGACGTCATACCTTCGACCCTGTCAAAGCAACCGCACTACGCATCGAAATCACCGCCACCAACGGCAATGATGAGGCGCGTATCTATGAGATTCGGTGTTACGCATAGACAAAAGATTACCAAGTGGTCTGTTACCATGCTGATTTGCCACAAATAATTTGTCATAAAGGAATTATACATGGTATCCTACATAGTAGGAGATGCAAGTCTTCTTTTTGTTGAAGCGACGATATTCACGGTACGAGTTCGGGAACTGCTCAATGACGAAACATATCTTGCATTTCAAAACGAACTGGTTCGAAATCCGGAAAAAGGAACCGTAATGCAGGGCTGTGGCGGACTGCGCAAAGCGCGTGTTGCAGAGCCACGACGCAGTAAAGGCAAACGTAGTGGTTGCCGTGTTATTTACCTGTATATTCCTGAGGTAAACAGGATTGACTTGCTTGCAGTTTACAGCAAAGACGTGCAGGACGACTTGACAGAAAATCAAAGGAAAGCCATGAAAGCATTGGCGGAACAAGCGCGAAGAGAAGCGCTGGCGCATGGGCGACATCACAAGGATGCCTGATATGAAAAAGAACGAGTCTGAAATAAGCGTATTCGATATGGTAACAGCAGGATTGAAGGACAGCATTGCCTATTCAAAAGGGGAAAAGATGTCCCTCGTAACTACACAGATTCCTGCGCCCCCCCCGCCTATGAATGCAAAAAAAGTCATTCAGATGCGCAAAAGTCTAAATATGTCACAAGGGCTGTTTGCCGCCGCATTGAATGTATCCACCAAAACGGTACAAGGCTGGGAACAGGGACTCCGAAAACCCAGTAACGCCAGTTTACGTTTACTACAACTTGTTCAAAAAGAACCAGACACCATATTAAGGGCCGTGTCAGCAAAAAAATGAGATGTAAATGGCTTAAAATATGCACACAATTAGTGCGAAAACCTTCTCTATCCTTTGCATCTAGCAGTCTGGCTATAACCGTTTTATTGGTACATCTGGCGAATACAAAGAAGATATCTCTGGAAGAGAAGAAAAATATTTTGGAGAATGCATGCAAAAAGTCCGAGAAATATACAAGATTGTATGGTATTAATCCCGTTGCAAGTTCGTTATGGGCTTCTTATCTCAGTCAACTTGCAGACTTGGAAACAAACCCTCAAAAGAAGTATTCGTTAGCGTTGAGCGCATGTGAAAAAATCGAGGAAGCGACAACAAAACTACCAGAACGGGCAGGATATTGGGCCTGTTGGGGTGCGAGTCTCCATAATCTCGCGATATTGGAATCAGACCTAGACAAGGTGCAAGCACTCCTGAAGGAAGCACGAACAAAATACGAACAATCGATTAATATTGATCCCACTAATTTTGCTGTCCGGCAACACTTAGCCAAAATCATTGATAGACTTGCAGTATTGGCACCTGAACACAATAAAAAACGAGAATGAGGCACACATCTTTGAGATTCGGTGTTACGCTTAGAGTGTATTGGCGACAATATGCCCGTGGGAATTATGGGAGAAATGGGAGATATGAATACGTGAACATCCCTGTTCATCATTCCCATAACTCCCATCATTCCCATCTGTCAGTAATTCACACCACTAAAACAAAGGCATATTCACCTTATTCAAGGTCTTGTTCGTCAAGTTTTCGACTGTTACCGTGAACCCCAACGGCACGCTATAGTACAGGTCTATGGTATCCGCGTTGCGCTTCCATTGCATGGTAATGAACGGTCCATTCACAGGGATGCTTCCCGAACACCGTTCGAGATCAACGTCGGTCATACGGATATGCAGGGTTTTGTTGACCGGATCAATCTGGTAGGCGCCGAGGATGTCACGGAACAGACTCACGGTAATGTGCGACGCAAAGCCATGATTCAAACTGGCATTGTCATGAATATTCTCCCAGAGTGTTCCGGTGCGGTCGACCATGTACATCAGGTAATCCTGCAGTTCATGCAGCAGTTGACTGGAACGGCCCACCCAGGAAAGTAGTTCAAAACGAAGCATGTTCCCGATGAAAGCGTTCGCTGGATGCACTTCGGGATATAATCCCTGTTCCTTGCGGTTCGGCCCAAACTCATCAAGCAACCGACTCCAGAGCACGGGGTCTTTGTTAGGGGTAGCCACACCAAAATAGAACGCGAAATACTGGCAGACTTCGGTCATGTTGTTCGTGGGCACGAGTTTGCCGTCCTTGCGCTCCGCATTGTCCACGAAGAACACGTCTTTGAGTGACTGCTCCCGAATGGTTTCACGCATCGCCGCCGCTTTCTCGCACCATGCAGATTCATCAAACAGTTTTCCGGCGGTGTCCAGCGCCGCGGCATAGAGCATATTCGAGGGATAGTTCACATTCTGCGTGAACCGGTTGGCTTCACTCCATTCAATGAACACCCAACTCTCCAGATTTTCAAGCAAACCATCCTCATTTTCAAGGCCGCTAAAATACTTGAACAAGCCTTCCACACGCGGTTTGAAGGCAGCAACAAATGCTTCATCGCCACTACGTGCCGCGAACTCGCCCAGTTCCAGCACAAACCATAACGACCAGTTGGGGATAAATACACCGTCATAGTGGTCAGAAGGATAGCACATGGGCAGCATGCCTTCGGGAAGATGCGCAAAAGATTCGGGCAACAGATAGTTCTCCAGGAAATTGCGTTCCACATCCGACCTGCCGGTCAGAACAAACTCGGAACGGCTCGTAAAATAAGAATCGCACAGCCACCCGGCACGTTCCCGGTGGGGACAGTCCATTGGAATATCCACCGTATTCTGGACGAAGGTAGTGCGGCCCGCATCGAAAATCCGAACCAGCGGCTCACTGTCACAGGCAAAGGTGGCGCGCATCATATCGGGATGTTCATACAACCGTAACCCCACGTTGGAAACAGTGCAATTGCCGGAAAGCGCCATCACCTTCATGTACCGCATGGTGTTGGGTTCAAACCCTTCGAGATTGTACACACCGGGCTCGAGATCAAATAGAAGTACATTGACGCAACCCAGCCGCCGCCAATTCACATCACCCTCCGTCAACATCTCGTCAAAGGTCACGGCCAAACGCGTGGGCGCCGTACATTCGACATGAAGACACGGGAATCCGGTCAGATTGGTGCCAAGGTCAAGAATATGAAACGTGCCTGCCTTCAGCAAAAATGTAGTGTCCGGCGTGACTTTTGTGCCTACACGCGTAATCTCATCCGTAATCGCTTCTTCAATAATTTCGGAAGCAATCAGTTCGAGTTCATCCTTGGGATAGCCCTTGAGTTCCGGGCCGATGTTCATCAGACTGCGATCGCGAAAACGATTTTTCGGTTTGCCTTCTTCAAAGGTTCCCGTGGCAACGTGTTCGCCAATCTCCTGAATATCAAAACGGGGGTAGGGCACGCCACGGGGCAGCAGTTGTTTGCTCTCAACAACGGCCAACGCACACGCATCGGGACACTGTTCCGGGTCAGCGCGCCACGCATCATACCCGGGAACAAGCCGCCATACTTCCATGAACGGACGTTGAAAACTATAACGCTGCACCTTCTGCACCCGCTCGGGAAGGGCAAAACCGGTAAAGGGATGTTCTTCATGCCCTGTGGCCGCCAGCACAACCTCGCCCGCCATCACTTCCGCCTGCAGGAAGGACGGCTGATCCAGCACGTAAAAACTGTTCGCATTGTACCCTGCTACCTCAATGGCAACCACATTCTTACCCTCTTCACGCCAGGGAAGCGTCTGCCATTCATCCACCCGATAATATCCGTGCGGTCCACGGGCCGGACCGTGTCCGACGAACTCACCATTCACATAAAGCCGGTACAACGTGGCGGCGGCAATGCGCACCGCCACAGGTTCCGTTCCAGGCGAATCCACAACGGCGCGGAACCCCGCATACACATTCATCTCTGTCTCCCGGCCTTCCAGCCACACCGGGCTCGCAGATACAAATGTTGTGGGCGATGCCGCCATAGCACTAACCCCTGTCAACACGCAAAACAAAGTGATCGAAACCATTGTACAACTCCTTACTGTGGTTAATTTATTGATTGGAATATGCCAGACCGGCTGAACCAGCCCCTTATTCCTTGGCCTGTTCGGCAAGTATTGCTGCCAGCGCATCCGGCCTGTCCGTAAGTATACAGTCTACGCCCATATCCAGCAGACGACGCATTTCCTCTTCCCTGTTCACTGTCCAGAAAGTAATCAGGATTCCTTTGGCCTGCAGCGCCTTAATCTCATCCGCTGTCAGGCTGAAGCGTTCCTGCAGTTTGGGCGACAACGCAATCATTTTGTGCTCGGGGACATACTTTTCCCAGTCGCCAAAACGCAACTCGTTAAGCAGGGTTGCGGCACTGAGGAAATCATAACACGTGGCGATTTCCGGGGCAAGAGCGCGTGCATCTTCGATAAACTGGGGCGGTACGGCAGCGAGTACGCAGCGGTCCGTTGCACCCGCCTCACGAATGGCGGCAACGGTTGCGGCAGCAATGTTATCACCATCCTTCATCTCAATGAGGAACCTATGCGTGGGCGACACCTCCAGCACTTCTTTGAGTGTGGGAATGGTAATGCCCTTACCGCGCCATGGGAAAGTAGCGCCGCCGTCCGGGCTGAAATGGTAAGCAGCATCGAGGGCACGCACTTCTTCGAAGGTCATCGCCCATACAGAGCCGGAACCGTTGGTGGTGCGGTCAACAGTGTCGTCATGAATGACCACCACCTGCCCGTCGGCAGTGGCGTGAACATCCAATTCCAGCAGCGCATCCGGCCATAGTTTCACCGCTTCCTGATAGGCAACGACCGTATTCTCCGGCCATTGTTCACGCCCACCACGATGCAGTCCCAGCAGGATAGACCGTTCCTCGAAGGGGGATTTGGCCTGTGGTTCGGCAGCAGCGCTGAAAGCGACACCAACCAAAATGAAAACCAGGTATTTTTCCATGACTATTCTTTCCCGTGGGGAATTATGGGAGGAATGGGAAGCATGGGAACAATCAGGTAGCGGGTCACAAATCTTATGTCCCTTGCGTCCCTTCAGTCCGACACTACAACCATCTTCTTAAAATGTACCATATAAATATTCCGCAAATAAATAAACAGCGTTGATCCGATGCCGATGGCATAAAGCCACTCGTGCCGCTGAAAATGGGAACTCATCATCAGGATGGAAGCAACAACGCTGATATACCAGAACGCCGCCGGTATCGTGCTTTTTTTGTTCACTTCGGTGACCAGCCACTGTATCAGGAAGCGCAGCGCAAACAGCCCCTGTCCAAAGACGCCCACAGCAAGCCAAAGCCAGTTTCGCGCCTGATCACTGAATGCCGCATCCTGCGTGTTCAAATATTCATGCAGCCACGTATACATCACCAGTACCACCCCAGTGAGCACTACTACGGCAATGGCACTATGGAACCAGCGGGAACGGGCGGGGGTCAGTACCCCCTTTTCGCGCCAGATATGCACCAGATTGCGTGAATAGATGATGGTGTTGAAACAATGGCTGAGCGACCCCAACGGTGAACCGGAGAATACACCATACAACAGCAGGGACACAGAACCGACCCCGCTCATGTACCAGAACGCCACGGGAACAACGCTCCGTCCCTTGATCTCCGAGGCAATCCATTGAATATAGAACCGCCCATAAAACAGGACGGCGCCCGTAATGCCTAGAATCTGGAGTAATGGGTGCATTGGATATAATACCGTTCTGATGAGGATATGGTGGCTTTGCGCTATTGTTGATACGTGTCAGTATACAAATGCAGGTGTATGGAATCAATCTTTATAAGTAGCATTGCATCAAACACGGGTTTCAACATAAAACGCAACCCCGACATATATTCTGGCATACCATTGATCATTGGCGGCTTCAACAAAGGATATGGCGGAATGCAGCAGTTTGTTTACACTGGTTGAGGCATTCTTCTTTCCCTGAGATTTCTTTTTCTTGTCCACCGTAAAGGATATAATCATAGTAATAGTAAAACTTCTTTAAGCAGCAACGAACACAGAAGGAATCTGTATGCGCCCCATATTTCAAAAAGTCGTGATAAAACTTCTGGAAGTATTCATGCCGGGTGCCGCATCGGCATTAAAAACAGAAGGGCAGTTTTCGTTGGCCGACCATTCGCGGTCGGGAACGCTGGAACCGTCTGCGTATATTGATGTTGAGGACAACGGCGCTGATGTGACATTGATTAGCTTTGCGGGCATGGCCGTGTTGTATGCCGCCATGCCGAAGTTTGAGTTCAAGAGCATGCTCCAGGAAGGCGGCGGCAACTATAACTTCGTATTTGTGCGGGACGTCTTCCGCAGTTCCTATCGGCTTGCACCGGATGGTTCGGGCGACGGTATCGGGTTTTACGAACGGGTAGTCCGTGATGCGCTTGAAGGGCTAAACGCAAAATGCACCATCGCCATAGGCATGTCCGGTGGCGCCGAGGCAGCATTCCGTATCAGCGGCGCAACACCCATAGACCGCATCATCGCCTTCAACCCCGCCTTCCCCATGGAACACCATGGTTCCTGGAGCAATATCGGAATTTGTTTGTTGGATTTGAAAAAACTGGTGACTGAACCGGGCGCTTACTTTGAGACCCTGTTTGTCACGCTGGGCACCTGTTACCTGTGGCGCAGAAACCGACGTCTCATCGGCTACGAGGACCCGAAACTTCCCCTTCGCGATTATCTAAGACGCGCAGCGCCTGCCGTGTTATATTACAGTCACCGTTGCATCCCGGATGTGCGACAGGCTCTGGCTTTGAAAGATGTTCCGTCCATTACCTTGACCGTTCTTGAATCTTCGCGACATAATTGTCTGGTGGAGATGAAAAACAAAGGTGTCGCCGGAAAATTTATAGGTGAGGAAATTCAAAAGCAGGTCGAAAGTTGTCTAAATACAAACGGATAAAGACTTCTTTCAGGCAATTTGTTTTGCCCCGAACGACTTCATGGTTTTGGCTGAGATAGTAACTTATTTCTGATCTACCGCTATTTTCACAGAGAAGTTGTTTTGGCAATAACGAAGATGCGGCATCCCTGCCGCGTTGGACCTTTTTGTAAGGATTTCTATTCAGATGAGATTTGTTGTTGCTGCTTACGTGCCGGTAATTCTTCTGTAGGTGCAATCTCCTTCCGGATCAGTCTTCCGCCCATGCCGGTGAGCCACAGGTAATGGTCTGACGGTAGTCCTTCATAGGTGAGGAATTTGCCGTTTACTGGCGGATCGTTGGTGCATTTGAATATGGCCGTTGCCTCATCCACTTCGTCAAACATGGCCTGGTATGCCATGGTGGCGCCGATTTTCTGCAACGCACGGTATTGCGCCCAAAGAAATCTGCCACCCTGCCGGGGAATCTGATCGAGGGGTTTGTCTGGATTAAGATTATGCCAGCTAAAACCCGGGAAAACCACTGGCAGGAATTCCTTCCCTGCTTCCTCGCACCACGTCAAGTCATCGGCCCAAACCTTTTCTGCCAGTTTTTTCATAGCCATAATATTCGCGTAACGCCCGACGGACCAGGGTGAAATGATATCCGCTTTTTGAATGATTTCATGGAGTTTTGGGTCTTTAACGGCGTCCCATTTCATTTCCCGCCAGTAGGTGGGCACTCCCAGCATTACCGTAAATCCTCCGCCTCCCGGACTCAGTGGGTGGGTTTTCAAAAACTCAACCAGTGCCTCGCATTCTTCCAGCGTATAGGGACGGTTGTCGTTGAACCCGATGCCCCATACACTAACGACTGGTTTTCCCTTATGGTATAGGTACGCCTTGTCATCGTCGCCAAGAATCACCTGTTCTTCCAACAATCTGTTCAAGTCATCCTGTACTTTATATAATTGCCCCTGCTGCATTCCGGACAGATCATACATGAGGGCATAGGTGCGCCCATGGGCGTTGGCGCCATGATTGGCATTCTTGAGGACGGTGGTAAACTGCTGGTATTGCAGTTCTCCGGCAGTGACTTCCGCGGCGAACCGCTGCACAAAGGCACCATCAATACCATACCGCTGCATCCACAGGAAATGGCGGCCCACGGTTTTTGGATTTTGGGAACTGAACACATAAGCCGGTGAACCATCTTCATGCACAAAGGCTGTTGCATGTTTTTCATCAGCGTCCAATTCTGAAACGTCCGGCCATAAGTCAATGGTGCAATGTTCCGGACCAAACTCATGACCTCGGCCCCAGTGATACCAACCTCGGCCCAGCCCATCATCCGGACAGGAAAACCAGCCTTGGTATCCACACATCACCTTGCCAGTGAGCGTGGTCCTGTCCACAGTTTGCGCTGGTGTGTCGGCGCTGCAAAGCTGCAGCGCCATCAACGTAAAAAGCATAAAAAAACATTTTGTCGCGTAGTTATTTATTTTCACGGTTGTCACTCCTGTACCGCTATTCGTTCCTGTTAAGGGTTGCCACGCATTTATCGTACCAAATACCCAAACCAGATTAACACTGCTGGCCAATTTGGTTCCTGTTTTCCAGGAAGAGTACAATGCAGTATAGAATTGACACGGAGGACCTTATGACAAAAAAATGCTATCGGATCGTTACCCATATTATTCACCGTAATTTTGGCATATTGTTCATGTTTTGTTTTTTGCTGTGTTTCGGAATGGCCGCCGAAACCCCAGAAAATACCTGTGTGGAAATCAGGAAGATCGGCACCATTGACATTGATCTTGTGGAAACCACGCCCATAGTTCATAAGGACAAGGTCTACCGTTACGAATACGTGCGTGCAGGTTATTGGAACAATAAAACAGGCG
>CAZBNU010000070.1:0-18442 GCA_964493075.1 uncultured Nitrospirales bacterium
TCATGCCAGGATTTTCCCAAGACAGGCTCCAGGTCAATAAAGGCAAAACGTCGCCGCAACGCAAAATCAACAAGGGCGAGGGAGCGGTCTGCAATGTTCATGGTACCAATGACATGCATATTGGAGGGTACATAAATTCGTTCTCCTACCTCACGTCGATAACATAATTCCAACGCCTCGGATGGTGTCCGCTTATCTGCTTCCAGTAATGTCAGAATTTCTCCAAATATCTGAGCAGGATTCCCTCGGTTAATCTCTTCAATGACAATAACATACTTGTTTTTTGGATTTTCTTTTGCAATTTCTACCACCTCTATAAAAGGACCATCAACTAAAGTCAGTTTCCCCTCTCCGGCAGGCCTCCAGCCCCGAATAAAATCTTCATAGGAAAGATTTGGATGAAACTGCACAGCACGCAGTTTACTCTCATCTTTTTCACCGATTAAAGCAAAAGCCAAGCGTTTGGCAAGCCAGGTTTTTCCTGTCCCGGGCGGTCCCTGTAGTATCAGATTCTTCTTGGTACGAAATCGCTCCAGTATTTCCTGCAAACGTTGACGCTTCAGAAAACATCCTTCTTTCAATATATCATCTAGAGAATAGGGTTTCAGTGGGGGAGGATCGGGTTGTCCACCTTCAGGTGGATCGTTAGGCTCGTTTCCATTCTTGGTTGTTTTCGGTGGGTCTTCATAAATCCAGGCGGCATAGGACAATTCAGGAAAGGAGTGAACAGGATAGGTGGCATCTTCAAAAAGCGTTTCCAACTTGTCTTTAATGCTCAAGTAATCGTTAGCGTTACAATATTTTTTAGGGCCATTTTTTTCTATCTTAATACCGAGTTTATTCTCGATGTAAATTCGAGACTGACCTTCCAGGGTCGGGTAATTCCATGGACGAATCCAAAAGAGCCCCATTGTGATATTCCATCCAACCCCTTGACGTTGAGTAACATTATCGTATGCCTTAACAAAAGAATCGACATCATCTGTTTCTTGTTCATCAGCAAATCGTATTGCCGCCTCGAAAAACTGCCACAGTACTTTAATATCCTCTGCTTGTGTACTTCTTGCGTAAGAAAAGTACCATGACCGCTGATTGTTAAGTAATGGAAGCCCTTCAAAAGACTCAGGCAAAGGCTCATCAATCTGTAAAAACTTTGCCCATTCTGCCGCAATAGATTTACGGTTTGTATCTGTAATACCACGATTGAAAGTTCCCATCTAAGTAAAGGGACAAATATCTTTCATGGGTCCACTTGAACCGTCTGAGAAATGGTCCTGTAAATAAGAAGAACCAAGTATTCGGGTCACGATATCATGGGCAGTGGCAACAAGTTTTGTCCTGTCGTTACGATATTCAAGCAGCTTATCTGCCATGGCAACATAAAACCTACTCCATTTAAAACGCTCCTCTTTATCCTGTTGGTCTCCGAAACGCCCTGCCCAGAAAGGTCTGTTTCGAAACTCTTTTATATCTTGATGTTCATTTTCAAAAGTAAATCGAATCAATGCATCCGCAGTCCATTCTCCTGGTACTATCCGCCAAATGGTTTTAAGACTCGTGTAAAAATACCATTCTCGTGTTCCCTTAACGGGAGTCCAGTCGACTTCTATTTTGCGTCCATTCCCCATATTTTTTGTTACAGTACCCACTGCCTTTATAGCCATTGTAGACACAGAATACCCGCGGTTATCAAAAGGCAAACCATTTTTACGTGTGTAAGAAGCCTTTATAGCGATACGATCTCCAGGCTGAATGGACTTGACCTTGTCCAAGTATTTGTCCTCGTATCCATTTTCCCAGACACCTTCTTCAATAAAGCGCTGTGTCTGATCATCAGTTCCGCCGTATGCAGCCCCAACAAACCAATAGACCTTGCTGTTTGTTCCTTCAGACTTGATATCCATCACTTCCTCCATGCAGTCAACTTCTTGGAAATTATTTTTGTTCATCAAAATACAGGGGAATACAAGGACTATACACTAACTTCATTTTTTGTCTTTGCTGATTCATCTTGTCCTTCCTCCTGCTACCTTTGGGGTATTCGCATGCTTTTATGCCGCTACACTTCCCAGCCGGGGCGGCGGGCGTAGGAGAGCAGGCGATTGGCTTGTTCGTCGTTGTCGAATTTTTCTTTTATGGGATCCCAGGTGAGTTTTCGTTTGAGTTGTGTGGCGATGCCTGCCAGCAGTGTCAGGCTCATGGAGCGGTGTGCTGTTTCGGCGTTGCAGATGGTGAGTTTCCGGGTGCGGATGCATTCGAGGAAGTTGCCAGCGTGTATGGGGCTTGCGTAGACGCGCTCGTCGGTGGGCTTGAGTTCGATGTCGAGGATACCAGGCGGATCGGACATGATCCTTTCGCGGTCAACAGCGATGCGTCCTTCGGTGCCCACACAGCAGACGCCGCCAACGGAACCGACGTCTTCACCGGGGTATTTGCAGCAATGCACGACGGGACCGTTTTTATAGCGGAACACCGTGTGGTCGTCTTCGTAGTCTATTTCATTGGGGCCTGGAAATTTGTGTTCGAGATTCCATTGTACGATGTCGAAATGGTGGGGGCCCCAGTTGGGATCGCCGTAGGAGAATACGCCGCAGTTGGCGTTGCCTCCTGTATAGGGTTGCCAGGGGCCGGGGCCGACGTAGAGGTCCCAGTCGAGGTCTTCAGGTACGGGAATACCGCCTGTGGCAGGCTGGACATTGGCGTTGAAACCGCCGCCGGGGCTGTAAGCGTAAATTTCTTTCAATTCGCCGATGTAGCCGTTCCGGACGAGTTCGCAGGCTTTGCGGAATTTGCCGCCGTATTCGGCTTCGGAGCGCTGTTGGGTACCGGCCTGGTATACCCGCTGATATCGCTTTGACGTATTGGCGAGCAGTCGCCCTTCTTCTATGGTCAATGCAACGGGTTTTTCGCTGTATACATCCTTGCCGTTTTTCATGGCCATGATGGCCATGTTCGCGTGCCAGTGGAAGGGCAGCGCCATCAATACGGCGTCAATATCGGGACGGGCAATCAGGTCGCGAAAATCGCGGTAGGCTTCGCAGGACTGGTAGCTGCCCGTACCGGCAAGTTGCGCGTAATGATGGTTGACCCGGTCACGGGAACTCTCCCTTTTTTTCTGCCAAACATCGCACACGCCCAGCACCTGCACTTCCTTTCGTCCAAGATAGCCGCCCGCCACATAGGTCCACGAACCACCAAAGAGATGGCCGGAACCCTGGCCGCCCTGGCCGATAAAGCCCATGGTGATGCGTTCGCTGGGCGCGACGGCGCCGCCCTTGCCCAGGACACTGGCATGTACAATGGAGGGAAAGGCGGATGCTGCCAGGGAAGTTGCCAGAAAATCGCGTCGTGATAGTGTTGTCTTTTTCATGATTAGTTCTCCCGTCTCTGCAGAAATACGTGGACACCTTTCTTGCTTGAAGTGACCACATCCAGCAGACCGTCTTCGTCAAAATCACATACTTCAAATTGTGTTCCCACACCCGAATTATCATCAATTATGTGTTGCGTATAGGCCACCTCGCCGGGTTCGGGTCGTTGCAGTTCGTACCAGCATAGGATGGCAGGCTCCTCTGCGCCCGGATCATGGCCGTTATGCGAATAGTATCGCTTTCCGGAGACCATGTCCTGGAGGCCGTCGTTGTTGATGTCAGCCAGAATCAGGGCATGGGTTTGAGAAAAACTTTTATCAATTTCATGGCGGGTGAAGCCGCCGTCCTCGCCCTGCTCGAACCACCACACACCATATTCATGGGCGGAACTGGTGAGCACATCATTGCGTCCATCGCCGTTGGCATCGTATACCAGCATGTTGGCGCAGGCAGGCCCGAAATCGGCACGACGCAACTCCCAATCCGGGCGGGTGACATCTGCTGGCCCCTGATACCAGCCTTCGGTAATCAGCACATCGTTTCGGCCATCGCCGTTAACATCGCCGATGCCGAGTCCGTGTCCGAATACTTCAAAGTCATCATGCACATAAGACATGGGATAGGCCAACCAAGGGGCTGTCACGTCCTGTCCCGGCAGGAAGAAGGTGATCCTTTTGTTCAGGGCGAAAAGCGGTTCGGGGTTGCCGTCCCCCGTCAAATCACCGAAAACAGGCGTTTCGCCACAGGCGGCCGTCGCCAGCAGGTATTCTTTCCAGTGTTCATCTACCGGGCCGGGATTTTTATACCAGAAGGCGGGCGCACCCGGAAATCCCACGACAATCAAGTCCGCCCATCCATCCTTATCCACATCCATCACGAAATCAGCGAAACTTCGGCTGTACCCTTTGGCGGGATCATGTTTTTCTGGAGGACGTATTTCGTGGATATTCCAGTCTGGCGCTTCGTACCAATAATCGCCAACAAGAATGTCCTTCAAGCCGTCCCGGTTGACGTCCGCCACGGCGACGCCTTCCGATCGAAATGCCGGATCAATAAGCGCATGGATAAACTGCACCCGATCGCCCGGCACCGGCACGGCATTCAACACCTTGCCCACATCCATCAGTATCTGTATGACTGTTTTGGGAAGGGCAGCCTCCTGCGCTTTGCGCATGACTTCCGGGAACACGCCGCCGACGGCATCACGATTATCCGCAACCAGAACTTTCGCAATCTGTCCCCAGGCAACCATCGCTTCCGCTATTACGTCCTTTGCATCGAGAAAGGCTTCTGCTTGTTTCAGTGCGCCGAGGGTGGGACAACTCCCAAGCGCACCCAGCAGCAACCTTTGCTCTGCGGGACGTTCGGCCAAGACCAACGCTTTGGTCAACACCTCTTCCCTGTCTGCTTCGTCCATCGCGGCGTTGGAAGCCAAGCGTGCAATACCGCGAAACACCAGTGTTCGCTGGCTGAGGTCTGTAATGGTGTCGGGCAGGGTTACCAGACAGGTCAAGGCCTCGGGACTGTCGGATTTTGCCAGCGCCTGGATAGCGGCATTCTTTTCCGTTTCATCTGTGGCACGAGTGGCACTGTTTAGTGCCTGTATAAGTTTCTTATCATTTAAGCGTCCACAAACATCCAGCAGGGCGCACCGTACCGCCAGATTTTCTGTTCTTAATCCAGCCAGAATGATGTCGGTAATTTCCTGTGAGGCTTCAAAGCGATTCCCGATCGTTGCGAGCGCCCCTTGTATTGCTTGTCGGCATGTTGAATCTTCAACGCGTTCCAGTGCCAGGCAAAGCAATTGACTGTCTGAAGCGGCGCCAATTTCCGCAAGGGCTTGTGCTGCCGCTGCGAGAATAACACCGTCGCTGTTTTGCAGCAGTTCCTGAATGGCTGGAAGCACGGAAACGTCGCGCCGTTTTCCCATCACTTGAGCAAGCATCATCACCTCCTCCGTATCGGCCTGTTGCAGGCAGGCCAACAGTGATTCCGAAACCTGCGGATGATTGAGCCGAAGCAGGGCGTTAAACGCAGCATCACGGCATGCCTTGTCACCATGAGCCGCCGCCTTGATCAGCGCGGGTACCGAGGAACCATCACCGATCAGCGTCAACGCCTGTATGGCTGCGAGGGATATGGTCGTGTCCTCACTACTGACGAAAGGTGCTAGAGCCGGTGCAGCGGCAGTGTCACCCCGTTGCGCCAACGCGCCAATCAATCCGGGAAGTACCTGCGGCGAAACCTTATCCAACAGGGTGCAACAGGATGCGGTAATCTCTGACCCGCCTACCTCGCGAACAAGGGGCAATGCAGCTTTCCAGAGCACCTGATTGTCGCCTGTTAACGCGGCGGCAATTAACGCACCGGCTTCTTCACCGGCAGTGCGAATCATGCCGCTGTAGGCGGCGGTGCCCACATATCCCTCTGACCATTCCTGGTAGAGTTCGTTATACAGCGTGTATGCTTTCTTCTTATCCTTTGCAGACAAGGCTTCCGCGCAGCACAACAGGGAATCCAGGGCAACACTCTGTGTCCGACCAGTCGCCTTTCGAGCAGCGGCCTTTAGCGGATCAATACAAGCGGCATCGGCGATTTTGCCCAGCGCCAACGCCGTGGACATGACAATGGCAGGGTCCGAATCTTCGAGGAAGGGTGCCAGCAAGATCGCATCTTCCGGATTTCCTTTAGCGCCCAGACTTTCAATGATGCCCGCCTTCGCAGTGCCTGTTGTTACAGCAAGGGCATCACGCAACGCAGCAAGGGCTTCCGGGTACGGCATGGCGGCGAGTGCAAGCCGTGCGGCATGAGATGTGGTTTCCTCCTGTAGGCATTTGGCCAGCGCAGGCACGCTTTTCACGGTGCCAACCTGGGCCAGTTGCGCACATATTTTCTGTTTGTCGCCGTCGAACCCCTGCTGATTCAGCACGGCAAGAAAAAATTCCTCTTCATTCATGCCCACCGTCCAGGGAGGCGTGCTCCCATACATATCCTCGCAAGTATCTGTCAGGGTAATGGCAATGAGATTTATATTGACGGAGGAATCCGTATTAGCAACCTCAATCGCCACCAAGGGCAGTTCCGGTTTTGGATTTCGCACCGAAAAACGCCAGAATCCAATCGTTACGTCTCCCGTGGTATGTTTCAGGACGTCGGTGTGTGCCTGCGCCGCAAATGGCAGGGCGCCCGGTATCCACCAGTCCTGAATATTGATGCCGTTTTGCAGGGGAACTTCCACCTCCTCGCCGTTCTCATACACGAGGATATAAGCGCCTATTTTATTTCCCGCACGCTCTGTGAAATGCAGGAAATGGACGCCGGCAGCAATCGTGGGTTCAAGATCAATACGTTTCTTCTCGCCAGGATTCACCCGGATCAGCATATCCTTCAACTCGAAAGCAATGCCATCAATCGCCTGCTGTCCCATTGGTGCATGATTGAAAAAGCCACGTACCCCCGGTTCAGCCGCCGGGCCCAAGTCCAAAGTAGCCAACCCACTTGCATACGCCACCACTGAAATGACCATTAAAAACGACATACGACAAAGAATGCTGGCAAGAGTTTTTCGTGTAAACATATCTCATTTCCTGACTAATGAATTCAGAGTGCGGCCACGATACTGTTTCGCTTTTCGACGAAGAAAATAGCATCAACTATTCTGCAATAGTATAACAAACACCATGTTTGAGGGTAGTCACCAATCCATTTTCCGATGAAATACCGGGAACCACATTGTTTTTTCAGACCTTGACCTAAGTCAAGGATTTTTTCTGCGTTTCGGTGTACAGTATGGACATGAACAGCGCAATGAGGCGCTGCGAACGAAAGGAAAACACAATGCCGATACGCAACATGATTAAGATAGACGAAGAAAAATGCAATGGCTGCGGCCAGTGCGTGGTGGATTGCGCCGAAGGTGCACTTGCCATCATTGACGGCAAGGCAAAACTGGTGAAGGAAAGTTATTGTGACGGTCTGGGCGCGTGCATCGGCAATTGTCCCACGGGTGCATTAACCATTGAACAGCGGGAAGCGCCAGCGTTTGAAATGCCCGCAGACGCAGCACATGTACCGACACAGGCCGTTGCAGCGCACACCACGGTAGACTATGGCGGCGGATGCCCCGGCTCCCGATCTTTCCAATTCAACCAGCCCACGCAGCCTGCACCATCTCACGGCAGCGGCTGTCCCGGATCGCGTTCCTTTCAGTTCAATCAGCAGGAACAGGCGGCACCCGCTGCGACCGACTCAGCAAGCGCGTTGACCCACTGGCCGGTGCAACTACATCTGATCAACTTCCAGGCACCCCAGTACCGGAACAGCGATATTCTGATAGCGGCAGATTGCACCGCCTTTGCCTGCGGCGCTTTTCATCCGAGACTGCTCCAGGGGAAATCCGTTGCCATTGCCTGTCCCAAGTTGGACGAAACGCATGGATATCTTGAAAAAATAACCGACCTGTTTCAGAACGGAAACCCTAAAAGCGTAACCGTGGTGCGCATGGAAGTACCCTGCTGCCGCGGCATCACCCAGTGGGTGCTGCAGGCGCGTAATGCGGCAGGCAGTGAGATGCCGGTGGAAGAGATCATCCTCGGCGTGGATGGTGTGATTCAGGGCAGGACAATGTATTAAAGCAAACGCAGAGGCGCAAAGTATAAAGAGTTTCGCAGAGAATAATCTGGATAGTTGAATCCGTACTATGTCACCACCGTCATTGCGAGCCTTGACCGCTGTTGGCGGCGATTCGCAAGAGAAAGGTAATGCGATTTGGATTTGGATTTCGATACCGATTTCGATACCGATTTCGATTTCGATTTCGATACCGATACCGATACCGATACCGATTCCGATGCTGATACCGATGCTGATGCCGATACTGATGCTGATGTGGAGAGGGCTGTGCATACAAATATCTTAAAAGCAAAACTTCAGCATCGGGGGCTATGCTTGAAATGAAGATAGATAAATGAATAGTTGAATTCGTGTTAACACGCCACAAAGGCGTATAATTTGTAGAAGTGGAACCACAATACCAACCTGAAAGAAGGAGAAGAATCATGGGAATGTTCTGTTTTCAATGTGAACAGACTGCAAAATCAACAGGCTGCACCGCTTACGGCGTATGCGGCAAAGACCCGGAAACCGCAGCGCTACAGGACCTGCTGATACATGTCGCCAAAGGCGTCAGCCAGTATGCCAATGCAGCGCGCCAACTGGGCGTGAAGGATGCCGATCTTGACCACTTCGTGGTTGAAGCGCTCTTCACCACCGTCACCAATGTAAACTTTGACGCTGCTACCATTGCAACTCTGGTTCAACAGGGCATTGCTTTGCGCGAACGGGCAAAAGGACTTTATGAAAAGGCCTGCCAGGATGCGGGACGCACCCCGGAACAGCTGCAAGGACCGGCGGCATTCGCTATTTCCGACTCCCAGGATGAAATGGTACGACTGGGCGAGAAGGTCGGCATTGAAGGCAAACTCGCCCATTTCGGCAATGACGTGGGCGGCCTGCAGGAATTGATCATGTACGGCCTGAAAGGTACTGCGGCCTATCTGGATCATGCCTGGATACTTGGGTTTGAAGATGACGATGTGTACGCCTTCTTCCACGATACGCTGGATTTGCTTGCCCGTGATGTGAGCGATGTGGACACTTTGGTGGGACGGGCATTGGCAGTAGGTGAAAAGAATCTGCGCGCCATGGAACTGCTGGACCAGGCCAATACAGGCCGTTATGGTCACCCTGAACCCACACAGGTGCGGGTTACTCCGGTACAAGGCAAGTGCATTCTGGTGTCCGGCCATGACCTGAAAGACCTGGATGAATTGCTGAAACAGACCGAAGGCAAGGGCATCAACATTTACACCCACGGTGAAATGCTTCCCTGCCATGGCTACCCGGAACTGAAAAAATACAAGCATCTGGTGGGCAACTACGGCGGCGCCTGGCAGGATCAGGCCAAGGAATTCGACGCCTTCCCCGGCGCTATCCTCATGACCACCAACTGCATCCAGAAGCCACGGGAAAGTTACAAGAACCGCATTTTCACCTGCGGTCTGGTGCAATGGCCGGGAACCACCCACCTCAGTGACGGCAACTTCGCGCAGGTCATTGAAGCAGCACTGGCGGCGCCTGGATTTGAAGCCGATGAACCGGAGAAATTCATCACCGTTGGATTCGGTCACAATGCGGTACTGGGCGTTGCAGACAAGGTCATTGAGGCGGTCAAGGCTGGGCAAATCCGCCACTTTTTCCTTATCGGCGGCTGTGACGGCGCAAAATCGGGACGTAACTACTACACCGACCTGGCAACGGCCGTCCCGGACGACTGCGTTATCATGACGCTGGCCTGCGGTAAATACCGATTCAACAAACAGGAATTCGGGGACATTGGCGGCATCCCACGTCTGCTGGACATTGGCCAGTGCAACGATGCCTACAGCGCCATCCAGATTGCCGTTGCCCTTGCCGGAGCTTTCAACTGCGGCGTTAATGACCTGCCTCTTTCCATTGTACTCAGCTGGTACGAACAGAAAGCGGTCTGCATCCTGCTGACCCTGTTGCACCTGGGGCTGCAGGGTATGCGCATTGGCCCGTCCCTGCCGGCATTTATTGGCCCGAACGTGCTGAACGTGCTGGTGGACAAATTCGGTCTTACCCCCATTAGTGAAGTGGATGCCGACCTGAAGGCCATGCTCGGATAATCACGGAGCAATTCGTTAATGAGCGCATTTCATACTGCAGAATTTTATGAACTACTTGGAAATCGCAGCGGGCGTCTTGAACGAGAAGGCAACTTCCTGCTCAAGGCGCTCGCCGCCGCGCCCTCCCGGCAAGTGGCCGACCTAGCCTGTGGCACGGGCATACACGCCTTGTTCTTTGCGGAACACGGCGCGACCATATATGCCTGCGATTTGAGTCCGGAAATGATTTTGCACGCCTCGGCTACCCGCCCCCACCAAGACATCACTTATGCTGTGTCAGATATGCGCAATCCATCGGGCGGCCCCTACGGTCTGGCGGTATGCCTTGGCAATTCTCTGAGCCTGCTGCAACAGGAGAGCGATTTGCAGGACTTTTTCAGTAACGTTTCAAGCGTGCTTGCCCCGGGCGGCCTGCTCATTACCCAAACCCTGAACTACGAAGCCGAGGCCATGAAGCGTCCCCGCATCCGTACAGAACGGGAATCTTTGGGAAACGGCGATATCGTCGCAGTCAAACGATTTCTGCCCCGCGACAATGAAACCCTCCTCTCCATCACCTATTACGCCGCAACCACCGAATTGTTCATTGACACCACCGAAACGGTGCATCTGCACCATTGGTCACGAGAAGCACTTGTTGACGCGGCAGTAGCGGCGCAACTGCAAATAGAGGGCGTCTACAGCGGGTTTGACGCCTCCCCCTTCCACGTCAGCGCATCAGACATTGTTCTCCTTGCCCAACGAGGCTGATCGGCATTTCCTCCGGTTTGATTTTTCGCACCTGCTCTGGTACCTTATGGTATAGTAGTGGTCGATTGATCTGCTGCGTGTTTTTGAAATTTGCTTTATACTTCAAAGGAATGAACCCATGATAGCCTCCAAATATAGTCATACGATCGTTGTTGCAGTTAGCTGTGCCCTTACGCTTCTGGCCATGCACGGCTGTGGCAAAGAAGCGGCGCGTGAAACGGCAGAAAAGACCATAGAAAAAAGTCTCGCCGCAGAAGGAAAAGAAGCGGACATCACCATCAAGCCTGATGAAGAATCTTTTTCCATGACCGTGAAAGAGAATGAGGACGATAATACGACCGCAGAAATCCAAATGGAAAAGGATGGCGGCACTATTGTGGTTACTGACGAAGATGGCAGCAACAGCACCATGCAGATGGGTGCTTCCGCCAATATCCCGGAGGGCTTCCCCAAGGACGTGCCCCTCCACAGCAGTCTAAAAATCAACATGTCGCTAACGGACGGCGGTTCCGGGTTTACCCTGCAAGCATCCAGCGAGGAAAAGTTCGACGCTCTCGTCAAGTTTTACATAGAAGAAAGCCTTAAACTGGGCTGGACAGAACAAATGAACATGCAGCAGAATGTTGAAAAGCCCATGCAAATGCTGGTTTATGAAAAAGAAGCACGCATGATGAATTTGGTTTTGCAACAGGATGGCGAAGCGGTAAACATCACCATCAATGTTACACAAGAGTAGACTGCAAGCGATCTACAACGCAAGCGCCGACCACGTATTCCGTTCCAGGAAACTTCCTTCCACGTTGGCTTCCATTTCCTTATACATCGCAGGCGTCATCGAAAACGACATAACATCCTTGCCCAGGATGCGCCGTACATTTTTGCGGGCGGAAATGTCGGTAAGTCCCACCAGGGCGCGTGGCTGCTCACTGTCCAGTTCCCGGTACATGAACACGCCGATAATCTGGCAACCCGCCCCGAAGGGTATGGCCACATTTTCACGCTCGGGATGTTCATGGTTCGCCAACACCACAAGGGCGGACAGTTGGTCAGGATCAACAAGCAGCGTGATGCTGTGTACATTTTCCGTGTCCAAATCCGTTTCCTCAAGGGGCTTCAACACGACATATTCTGCAGGAATATCCTGAATGGGCAGATTTTCAACAAAACACTGCGTGACTTCCGGATTCTTCAAATAGCATTCCCCGTGCAAAAAATCATCCGCCATTTTCTCATTGCCTGAGGCGGCGATGCCGTCGTAGATTTCTTTTGCACCCGGCTCATCCGCATTTCCACTGGAGAGGAAGCGATGGAACCCTTCGCAGCCGCCCGGGAAATTTCGATAGCAATTGCCAAACCCCATTCCGACGCCGCCGCCAACACATCCATAGGTATCACGCCCAATAACAGCGGTACGCCCCTTTGCAGCGGCAACAAGATGGTACATGATGCACCCCCACTTATCGCGACCAAATTCCAGCGCCCCGACAGGTTTCTCGTCAGACCATACAAGGGCGACAGGATGATGTTTGAGGTTAAGCGCGTCCGTAAGTTTGCTTCCCATGTTAAATCTCCTTCTTTATTGCTTTGTGTACTACACTATTTCCTACTTGATTATAGTAACACAAAAAAGCGTCCACGTATTCTGGCGGAACGAAAATGTCCCGCCATTGGTAAGTCGCATCAAATGGCAGTAGGCACCAACGTAGACGCGGCATCTCTGCCGCGTCTACGTTGGCGTACAACATTTTTCTTTTCATCAAACGCTTGCGATGCGAAACAATATCCGGGACATGCGGGTCATAATTCGGGTATATGAGTGGACTTACTTCAAAGGAATTTCCCGAATGAGACCTGATGGCTACTTTTTGTATATTGTCATTGTGTTTTTGCTGGCCATGGGGTGTTGTTTCACGGACAGTCATGCCGGGGCATCACGGCTGTCGGTACGTGACAGCAGGCTTGTGGATGAATCCGGTCGGCAGGTGTTCCTGTGGGGGATGAACATGGGCGAGAAATCGTCCCGGCGGCAGCATAAGAGCTGGCATGGGCCGGAGGATTTCCATAACCTGCGGCGGTGGGGCATGAATGCGGTACGTTTCCTGGTCTTCTGGTCTGCGGTGGAGCCAGAACCGGGGCAGTATGATGAAACGTATCTGCAAAGTGTTGATGAGCGTGTTGGCTGGGCGCGGGATGCGGGGTTGCATGTTATCCTGGACATGCACCAGGATTTATGGAGCGAAACCATTCCGGGCGGCAATGGCGCACCCGCTTGGGCAACCCTTGATGACGGTCTTCCCCACCGCACGATGGGCGGCCCCTGGAGTACGGCATACTTCACCAGTCCACGCATCCATCGCGCATTTGATAATTTCTGGAACAATGCCCCCGGACCGGGTGGCGTTGGCATACAGGATCGCTTTGCGCTGGCATGGCAGCATGTGGCGGCGCGGTATGCCGATAACCCGACTGTAGCGGGCTTTGATCTCATGAACGAACCCTTTCCGGGTTCGCCAATCCGCGACGGCGCACTGTCAGTGTGGCGTGCTGTCCCGGACATCTTTCGGGGCGCTGACATGCCTGACGGGTTCATGGCGCTCCTTGCCAGCCTTGAAGAAAAACCCTTTCCTAAATGGCTGCTGAATGCATTGGACGAGCCCGCCCGACACCGTCGCTTGTTGCAGGCGTTGGAACCAATGATGCAGCAATTCGAGCAGGACAAGTTAACCACCATGTATCGGCGGGTGCATCAGGCGGTTCGGGAAGTCAACGATACGGGCATCTTCTTCCTGGAACCGCCGGTATTGGCAAATACAGGTGTTCCCACCTTTATCGAACCCCTGACCGATAATGACGGCAACCGTGATCCCCTGCAGGCGTATATGCCCCATGCCTATGACATTGTGCTGGATACCAATCTGGCGCACCTGCCCAGCCAGAACCGACTTGACATTATCTTTGCTCAGAAGGAACAGGATGCGAAACGGTTGGGGATGCCGCTGCTCATCGGTGAGTGGGGCGCTTTCTATGGCAACCCCAAGACCCGAAACGCAGCACGCATGAGTGCTTCGCTAATCGAGAGGATGACGTCAGGCGCGTTCTACTGGAGTTATGATCGCCATATTGAAGACGCCGTGTACTTCGAATGGCTGGCGCGTCCTCAACCGCTGTCGCTGGCGGGAACCCTTGTGGAACACGCCTTTGATCCGGACTCCGGCAGGTTTCAATGCACCTGGATTGCCAATCCGACCCTTAAAGCGCCCTCCGTGTTTGCCGCGCCGAAATTCTGGAGCAGTACGCCACCGATAATCGAAATAACACCCAGCACGGTTTCTGGCAACGTGGAAACCCACCCGGAGGATATGGACACGGTGTATGTAGTCGTAACAAGTCCCGATGAAGCAATAAACGTAACCCTTACACTACAACGACAATAACAAGGAGATTCGGTTGATGCAAACAAAACGCGTATTCGTCCGGTTTTTGATCTTCGCCCTCGGCGGCATGCTGGGCGAGGTATTTTACACTGCACTGCTGCAGGGCTGGAGCGGCAATCTAAACGTGCATGGCCAGTCGTCGCCGTGGATGATGATTGATTACGGACTGCTTGGCGTAATCCTGATGCCCATAGCGACACCGCTCAAGAAGTGGGGACTGCCCCTGGCGGCGCGGGCGTTTGTGTATATGCTTCTCATCTATCTCGTTGAATATGTTTCGGGTATCATATTCACGTGGGGCCTCGGATTGCGGGTGTGGAGTTACGAGGGCATTCCCTATAACCTTCACGGACAAATCATGCTATACTCGGCGCCGATCTGGTATGCACTGGGACTGGTAGCGGAGTATGCTTACAGGAAAGTGGACGCTGTGGCGGTGCTGCTCCTTCGTGGCATAACAGCGGAAGACCTGGAAGCGCTTCAATAACAAGGAAAGCAATCTTATGCGTGGCTGTCTGAAACTACTGGCGAAAATTGGTGCGGCATTGCTGCTGCTGTTTGTTGTGTTCCTTTATGTCTATGTGATTTGGCCGCAATGGGGTATACCGTTTAATGAACAGCGACGCGGCACGCCTCCGCTGACGCCTGCCTGGGCGTTGGAACCCTGGCTGTGGGAAGATGACCACAAGACTGCGGCCTTCATGACGGAAATGCTGGACGGCTGCGTGGAGCATGACATCCCGGTACGCGCCTATCTGGTTGATGCGCCGTGGGCCATGCACAATAACGATTTCGTGATTGATGAAAGCCGGTACCCCAACCCGAAGGAATTCTTCAAGGGCATCAAGGATCGCGGCATCCGTCTGGCATTCTGGATGACGCCCGCCGTCAACAGCCGAAACAAGGAAACCCCCGGAACCAATGCGCAGTTGTTTTATGATACGGCTCGTAAGAACGGCTATCTTGTCGGCGATGGGAACCAGGTGCGCTGGTGGCGCGGCGAAGGCGGCCTCATTGATTACACAAATCCCGAAGCCATGAAGTGGTGGCGCGGTCTACAGCAAAATATGTTTGACCTGGGCATTGACGCTTGGAAACTGGATGGTGTGGCAGCCTATTTCATGTCCACGCCTATTTGGAAAATCCCAGCATTTTACCAGGATACGCATGCGGGCATATTGACCACACGCCAGTACATGGATTTGTATTATGGGGAAGAGTATAAACACGGACTTACTCAGAACCCGGAATTCGTTACCATAAGCCGTTCGATTGACAGTCCCTATTATTTGATACATTACGAAGGTTTTGCACCGGTGCAGGCATCTCCCCTGAACTGGGTAGGCGACAACCGGCATACGTGGTCCTTTGCTGAACGTGGCCTGGAACGCGCCATCTGGTGTATCCTGCGCAGCGCGAAACTTGGGTACAGTTTGCCCGGTTCCGATGTTGGCGGTTATCATGGCAACATGAAAATCCAGCCGGAACTGTACATCCGCTGGGCACAGTTTAGCGTCTTTTCGGGGTTCTTTCTGAACGGCGGTCATGGGGAACGCCGCCTTTGGAAACGTACCCAACAGGAACTGGAGCTGATACGGGAATGTCACTGGCTGCGCACGGAACTGGTGCCTTACATTTATTGTTATGTAGTAAGGGCAAATAAGAACGACAGAACGCTGATGCTGCCCATTGAAGGTAAGTACCAGTACCTCTTTGGCGATTACCTGTGTGTCGCCCCCATTTACGAGGATTCTCTGACGCGGGAAGTCACGCTGCCCGACGGACAATGGCGCTACTGGTACGATGACACCAACGTTATCGAAGGCAACACGACCTTCACCCGCTCCTACCCCATGGACGAGTTCCCGGTCTACATCAAAGAGGGCGCTATCATCCCCATGAACATCTCCCGTGCTTACACAGGCATCGGTGATGAAAGTTGGGCCTCTTACCTGACACTCAACATGTACCCCAGCGGGAAAAGCAGCACAACCGTTTATTACACTGATAACAGCAGTTCCTTTGATGTTGTTGTTGAAGCAGGTGCGCCCCTGAAAATCAGCCTTGAAGGCCTGATCAAACCGCATCTGCTTCGTGTGCTGACCGCAAAAGCGCCGTCGCAAATCACTTGCAACGGCGATCCTCTGGCGCAGGATGTGTGGGAGTATCAGGAAGCCAAACAACGCCTGATCATCAGGAGCACAGCACTCCAGCCCGTCACCTACCTTATTCATTTTGACTGACGCGCCAATATCCAAAACCTGAAATTCATGCTTTCGTAGGCGTACCTTCCCAGGTGCGCCATCTTTCTGCTCCAAAAGAATAAAATAATCACCCTAGCGCACCTGGGAAGGTACGCCTACGAAAATAAATCCCTGAATGAGTTGCGATTCGCAGAGGAAAGCGATATACTATCCATTGTGGCGGAACACCTCTAATTTGGCGTTTCGACCACAATAAATGGTATACTATACATAAATCACCCTTGATATAAAGTGTTGTTATGGAAATAAAAATCAGTAAATGTTCGGCGAAATGTTACGCCTGCGAACGGTCCTTCGCCCACGAAGAAAAAGTGCATTCGCTGGTAGTGTCCGATGAGGATACGCTGGTGCGTCGGGACTACTGTACCCCTTGTCATTCCGAGTTACAGCAGCCACAAGTATTTTGTTCGTGGAATGTACACTTCAGCGATCCCAAGGCACTGGAAGCGGAACAACACGAAGCCTTCTCCCCGTTGCGCCGCCTTTTCTATGATTTGGCGGTGTTGCAGGAGCGCAACCAACTGGCGCAGGCCTATCTGGCTGCGCAACTGCTGAAACGTCAGAAGGTATTTCGCCAGATTAAAGAGTCTGAAGAAAACGATGGCGCCGAAAAGGTTACCCTCTTTTTGGACCGCGTTGGCAATCGGCTGATTGAAACGCGGGACCTGAACTTTACATACACCGAATTGGATGAGGCACGCGTCCATCTGATGGCGCAACTGCAGGAACTGGAAGCACCGCCACCGACACCTGTGGCGGAAACAAATGTCGAATCACAACAATCGGAGCAGACAGAAGAGCATGTCCAGACTACAATATGCTGACAACAGGGGAAACAAAAACACCTTCATCGCTGAAGTCACAAAGGGGCAGTTGATTGTCATTATCTGCCTGTGCCTGTTTGTGGCCATGGCGTGCTTTGGCGTGGGCATCCTGGTCGCCCGAATGGATCCTTCTTTGGAGGGGGCCGACGGCGCCGCACCGTTAGCCACCGCCGAAGGAACAGAAACACCGGAGATGGAAACCTATACCACCCCTGCCTTTGGCGACGATGCAGAAAAAGCGCCAGCAGCCACAACACCCCGAGCACAGCGCACCCCGGAAACACCGCCACCGCGTAATCCGTTCACGGATAACACGCCACGGATGACGGCGCTTCCCCCGCTATCGCCCTACCGTTCGTTGCCTGTGCAGGCGGAAGCACCCACACGCATCCCGCGACCGGACACCCCTGCGGTAACCACAGCAGCACCACCAGCGGCGACAACCGCCACTTCACCGCCAGCAACGGCAGCCCCGGCGCTTACTCCCATTGACCCGATAGAACCGCCTGTCATGGATGCACCTGTGGCCACAGCAGCAGCGACGCCTGCACCCGCGCCCGTAGCCGCTCCCAAACCCGAGCCCGTAAAACCAGTTTCAGCGCCCACGGCCACTTCGAACGCCGGGAAGTTCGGCGTACAACTTGCCGCATTCAGTGGCAGTGACCGGCGTGCCCGCGCTGAATCCTTTCAACGTAAGGTCAAATCCGAGTTTAAGGTGGATGCCGCCATTATCCCCTCCAGTGACGATGTGCATTATCGCGTGATTGCTGGCAGCTTCCCCACACGGGAGGCCGCGTCCGCCGCCTGCACAGAACTGAAAAGCAAAACCGGATTGAACGAGGCGTTTGTGCGCCCGCTCTAGTACACCGCTATCATTTTGGACGGATTAGACGGATTGGACGAATTATTGTTTCATGAGTCCCATTAGTCTCATGAGTCCCATAGTTCGTGTGTTCTAAGAAATATCGGAGAAACGTGAGTGGACAAAGTCGCCGTCATAGGGCCGGGGGCGTTGGGGTGCCTTTTCGCGGCACGTCTTGCCCAGGCCGGGGTTCAGGTTTCCCTGGTGGATTACCGGAGAGATCGAGCAGC
>CAZBNU010000071.1:0-9227 GCA_964493075.1 uncultured Nitrospirales bacterium
ATGCGAAAAATACATCTGTTGTGCAATGCCCATCTGGATCCCTGCTGGCTTTGGGAATGGGAGGAAGGGGCGGCGGAAGCATTGTCCACCTTTCGCACGGCGGCGGACTTGTGCGAGGAAACGGACAGTCTGGTTTTCAATCATAACGAAGTGACCCTCTATAAATGGGTGGAAGAATATGAGCCTGCCCTGTTTGCACGAATTCAAAAACTGGTGAAGGCGGGACGCTGGCATATCATGGGCGGGTGGTATTTGCAGCCGGACTGCAACATGCCGAGCGGCGAATCTTTTGTGCGTCAGATTTTGATGGGACGCCTGTATTTTCAGGAGAAATTCGGCGTTGCCCCCACCACCGCCATCAACTTTGATCCCTTCGGCCATACCCGGGGGCTGGTGCAGATTCTTAAAAAATCCGGCTACGATTCCTACTTGTTCGGACGACCCCATGAAGAGGTATGTTCGTTGCCGCCGGACGGGTTTATCTGGGTTGGATATGATGGTTCCGAGATCGCAGCGCACCGGTTTATCGGCTGGTACAATGCGCCCTTGGGCAAGGCCCGCGATAAAATCGAAACCTGGCTGAAGGACAACCCGGACCGCGAAATCGGGCTTATTCTCTGGGGCGTGGGCAATCATGGCGGCGGGCCGTCGCGCAAGGATGTCCGCGAGATTGACGCCTTCATTGGCGAGAGCACGGATGCGGAAATTATTCATTCCACGCCGGAAACTTATTTTGCCGAAATGGCGGCGTCGGGCAGGGAACGTCCGCGCCGTGAGCAGGATTTGAATTCCTGGGCGCCCGGCTGTTACACCTCGCAGATACGTCTGAAACAACAGCACCGCCTGTTGGAGAATATGCTGTTCATGGTGGAGAAGATGGCGGCGGCAGCAGCGCTGCAGGGGCTTATGGCCTATCCTCAAGCCGCGCTGCATGAAGCGCTTTACGATTTGTTGAACGCGGAATTTCACGACATCTTGCCGGGGTCGTCGGTGCAGCCTGTGGAAGAGGCGGGACTGCGCATGCTTCATCATGGACTGGAGATTCTATCCCGGTTGCGCGCACATGCCTTCTTCGCACTGGCATCAGGGCAAGTCCGTGCTCGGGACGGTGAAATCCCGGTGTTTGCCTATAACCCCCATCCCTATGCTGTGGAAGGGGTTTTCGAATGTGAGTTCAATCTTCCGGATTTCAATTTTGAAGACGAGTTTACTGCGCCCACGGTGCGGCTGAACGGCGAGGCGCTGCCCTGTCAGGTAGAGAAGGAACTGGGCAATCAGGCCATAGACTGGCGCAAACGCTGTGTGTTCCGCGCCACCCTTGCGCCATCGGCCATAACCCGGTTTGACTGCACGCTGGAGACGGTGCTGCCGGGGCGTCCAACGCCGCAGTGGCCGCTTGAGGACGGCTACATCAAACTGAAGACCGACGACCTTGAAGCGTGGGTAAACATCGCAACGGGGCTGATGGACAAGTTCGCCGTGAAGGGTCTTGATGTGCTGCGCAAGGAGGCGTTTCTGCCGCTGGTCATGGAGGATGACGCCGATTGCTGGAGCACGGTGGCGCTCAAATACCATTGCATCGCCGGGCAGTTCACGCTGGCATCGCCGGAAACGGGAACGCGCATTTCCGGTGTGCAGAAAACCATAGATTCCGTGCGTGTTGTGGAAGACGGGTCGGTGCGTTTGGTGGTGGAAGCCGTATTTGCTTACAGCGACTCGTTCCTCATCCTGACCTACAAACTGCCCAAGTCCGGCGCGGCAATGGAAGTGGAGGTGCGTGTTCACTGGAATGAAAAGGACAGAATGTTGAAACTGGCGGTGCCGGTAGCGTTCGATGACGCTGCCTATTGGGGGCAGGTAGCCTATGGTCGCGATGTGCTTCCGGGCGCGGAGCGTGAGGTTGTCGCCCAGAAATGGGTGGCGGCGGTTTCGGACCAGGCCGATATGGCATTGACCTGCATCAACGATGGCGTCTACGGTTCCGATTTCGTGGACAACGCCCTGCGGCTGACCCTGCTCCGATCTCCCGCCTACTCGTGCAGCCCGTTCAAGGATCGCCCCGTGGTGCGTCCCGACGGTTACACGCCGCGCATTGACCAGGGCGAACGCTGTTTCCGGTTTTGGTTCAACGCGGGCAAGCAAGAGGAACGTCTCGGCCAGGTGGATCGGGAAGCGTTGGTATACAACGAAAAGCCATTTCTGTTATCCTTCTATCCCAACGGCATGGGGACGCCGCCGCAGCCTGCGGTGCTTATCGAAGGGGATGGCGTGCTGTTGACGGCATTCAAGCAGGCAGAATGTTTTGATGGCTGGATACTGCGCTTGTTTGAATCCACCGGAAAAGCACGGACAATTACACTGTGTGTTCCGCTAATTGACCTGAAAAAAGAAATCCGATTTTCGCCATTTGAAATAAAATCGCTGTGCCTGAATGAAGCAACAAAAGCGCTGTATGAAGTGAATCTGATGGAGCAGCACTGAATATCCGGAAAGGAGATGACCATGGCCCGCAGAAAGAAGAAGAAGAGTTCAAACAGGGGTGATGCATTCGCTAGCAAGTACGACATACCAGGTATCATTATGGAATATGTGGCGGAACTCATGCCCGATCCGGATGGTCCTGAATTATTGGAGAAAACGGCGGAAGAAGGTATGGAACTCTTTGAAAATATGACCGGTCTGTGCATTTCCATCTGGAACTATGCCGCAATGCCGCCGGACTGCGCCATCAGCTATCTTGACAATTTGAGCAGCACACTGGAGGCGGAAAAGGGAAAGGCGGTACGCGACAACATAATAAACGTCATGCTGGAAATTTCAAAAGATATGAAAAAGCACTTTCCCAATCCGGATGCCGTTATTATTGATCATGAATTTACCTTGACGGCGAATGAACAACTTGATTTTGCGATTGAATTGCTGCCTGTTGATGAGGCTATTGCCATCGCCAGGGAAGATATGGAAAACAAATAGCCCCCAGCCTCCGATACATGTTAGAATAGCGGCAAGTTCGGGGCAAAACAACCGCCCGTGAATACCGGGCAGTTTCACCAATATAAATACACTTTCAACATCAGGGAGAAGAATGCAATGACCGAAAACAACATGGACGAGATGCAAGAAATGGACGGCCCCGAACCCAATTATGATATTCCAGAGATACTCATGGAGTATGTCAACGAGATTCTTCCTGATGATGAGGAATTGGATGAGAACATCGAATTGGAGGATGCTGAAGAGGAGGTTTCACGGGCATTTTTTATTTGCGTAACGGCGTGGAACCATGCCGCACTGCCGGAAGACGCCGCCGCCATTTTTCTCGCACAGATTGCGGATACGTTCAAGGAGATTGACGCCGTCGAAGACTGGGACAATGTCAAGGAGGATGTGCTGGAAATGTCTGCTGATATGGCGGCGCAATATCCGGGTGCTGACCATATCATCGTGGACCATGAGTTGGAAGCGCTGGAGGACGGCGAAACAGGGCTTGCAATAGACATTATACCACTGGAGGAAGCCGTGGCGGCGCTGCGCGAGAATGCGTAATTGACCGATGTGAGACAACCATCTGACAAGATGTTAACCTGGAGAATTCGTAATGGAAGCGACTTATCTTCCCGGAACACAAATAGAGATTGTCAACGAGGTGGAACGCGGCAAGATCAAACATGTGCTGTTTGATTTTGACGGCACCATCAGCACGTTGCGCGAGGGCTGGCAGCGTATCATGGCGCCGGTGTGCGTCGAGATGATCTGCGGCGACACGGAACCCACCGACGCCATCAGGGACGAAGTCAATGTGATGATTGACGAGACCACGGGCATCCAGACCATCTTCCAGATGCAGCGGTTGCAGGAAATGGTGCGCGCTCACGGGCTGGTGCCAAAAGATAAAATACTGGAGCCCATTGACTACAAAAAGGTCTACAACGATCGGTTGATGGAGCCGGTGCGCGCACGCATTGCCGAACTGGATTCGGGCGAGAAGACCATTGACGACTACACGGTGAACGGCGCGTTGCGTTTTCTTGAATTGATTTCCCAACAAGACGTTGCCATGTATGTGTTCAGCGGCACCGACCGCGAAGATGTGCGCAATGAAGCGGCGCGATTGGGCGTGGCCCCCTACTTCAAGGAAATCTGGGGCGCGCTGCCCAGTGTTGAGGAATACTCCAAAGAAAAAATCATCCGTGACATTATCGCTGAACACCACCTCGAAGGGCCGCAGGTACTCGCCATCGGCGACGGCCCGGTGGAACTGCGCAACGTGAAGGAAGCGGGCGGCATCGCGCTGGGCATCGCCTCCGACGAAGTACACGGCAAAGGCTGGGACATGTCCAAACGCCCGCGTCTGCTCCGCGCTGGCGCCGACATCCTCGTCCCCGATTTCCTCGAAGCGGACACGCTGATAGCATACCTGTTCTCGAAATAAAAACCGGAATAGGCAACCACGAACGGCACGAAAAGCACGAAAAAGAAGTAGAACCCAAATTGGGGGTTCGTGGTGGATCATGAGTCCAAGGCCCCTTAATTTCAATATTGCGGGTGTCTCTTTACCGGCTCGTTAAACTCCTGCTGCCTGTTGCGCCAGAGCGATGGCGCCCAGCACCCCGGCGCGATTGCCGAGGCCTGGGGGTACGATATAGCTGTCAATATTTTCGAGGAGGGCGGGTGACTGAATATAGTTGTTCAGGAATTGCTGTACGTAGGTATGTATCCTGGGGAAGAGATGTAGTTGTTCCATGACGCCGCCGCCCATGATGATGCGTTGCGGCGACAGGAGGTAGATCATGGGCAACACACCGAGGGCAAGATACCTGGCTTCCAAATTCCACGCGGGATGATCGGCCGCAAGATTCTCTGCCTTCTCTTTCCAGCGCTGTTCGATGGCCGGGCCGGATGCCAGCCCTTCCAGACAGTCGCCGTGATAAGGGCACACGCCGGGGAAAGGATCTTCTGTCATGTCGTGGGGAGGCAACACATGGCCCATCTCCGGATGAAGCAGTCCATGCACCAGTTGTCCGTTGACCATGGCGCCGCCGCCGATCCCCGTGCCGATGGTAATGTAGATAAAGGTGTCCAGTCCCTGCGCGGCGCCCCAGCGAAATTCACCCAATGCCGCGCCGTTCACATCCGTATCGAAGCCGACGGGTACGTTCAGCGCTTTGCCTATGGGACCTGCAAGGTCGGTTTGCGCCCAACCCGGTTTCGGCGTGGTGGTGACGTAACCGTATGTGGGTGACGCGGGATTGGGATCGAGCGGCCCGAACGAAGCAATACCGATCCCGCCCAGCGAACCGTGTTTCTTTTCCATGTCCTGAAAGAACGCTATGGAACGTTGGACACTTTCTTCGGGGGATGTTGTGGGAAAACGTACCTCATCGCGCACGTCGTCGGGTCCTGTACCCACAGCACACACAAATTTTGTGCCTCCTGCCTCGATGCCACCAAATAATGCCATGACTGTTCTCCTATAGTAAGGCGGGCACTACCCCGCAACCTGCATTATTATATAGGATTAAGTACCACAATCGTCATTCCAGTCTTTATTTTCTGATGGGCATCATAAAAAAGACCGGAATCGTGCGTCTGCAAGCGTACATCACCTGAGTGGTGCAAGTCTACTCCAGAGAAACGTTGCTGTCAAAACTCTTTAGGAATGTCCCCTCCAGAGAAACGTTGCATGTTTGCTGATGCGAAAATGTTTTTCTGTTACAATAGTGCTTGGGAAAAAGTGAAAGGAAAATCTATGAAGAAGGCTGACGTAAGGGATGAACTTTGTGCTGAATATACCCGCGGATATCTTGGGCAGGGTGTGCGCGGCAAATAATATCAAGAGTACCGGCAGGGAACGAATCTGGTACTGCTCAGCCCGGATGTTGCCGAGGTTTTCCAGACGGAAGAATCGGTCAACAGCGCACTTCGTTCCCTGATTACCCTTGCCAAAAAGACCACAACCGCCAAAACCACAAACGCTCAGAAGAAGCAACGGGCAATGTGATGTATATTTTTTGCAGAAGTTGATAATAAGGAGACCGGTCATGCTTGAGAACAAAATCGGATTCATGGCGTCGTTGGGATTCAGCGGGATGCCTGCGGAGCAGGTGGTGGGCCATTTGAAGGAACTGGGCTATAACGCCGTGGAATGGACCCTCGCCCATTTTAACCCACGCGCCAAGTCCCCGGCGGAACTGCAGCAGCTGGTGGAAGCCACACGCAATGCCGGACTCGAACCGAGCGAACTGGTGGTGCAGCAGGATTATGTTGTTTTGGACGAAGCGGTGCGTGAAGACCGCATCGCGTTGACCCTGGAGTGCATTGCCGCCTGTGCAGAGCACGGCATCACCACGGTGAACCTGTTTACCGGCCCTGCGCCGTGGGATCCCAATGCGCCGCGTGTGGGCAAGCAGCTTTCAGAAGGCGCGGCGTGGGACATGGTGCTGGACGCCTTCGGACGCATTGTGCCCGCATTGGAGAAGAACGGCATTCACGGCGCAGTGGAAGGCGTGTGGGGACATCTCTGCAACGACTACTACACCACGCGCCCGCTCCTGTACCACTTCAACTCGCCCTGGCTCGGCGTGAATTTTGATCCGTCCCACGATGTGCTGAAAGGCAACATGGACATCGGTTGGATCGTGCGGCAATGGGGCGTCAAGCGCATCAAACACATCCACCTGAAAGACGCGGTCGGTATCCAGGAAGAAGGCAAGTTTCTGTTCCCCTTCATCGGCGAAGGCAACGTGGACTGGAAAGGCATGTTCGACGCGCTGCGGGAAATCGGCTATGCCGGATACTGTTCCGTTGAGTTTGAATCCTTCACCTACCACAACAAAGTGCTGAAAGGCGACACCGTGGAAGCGGCACGCCGTACCATCAACGACGTGCGTGCTGTTATGGCGCTTGCCTGAAACAATAATCGTGAAGGATTATAGTTACATTCCCCAATCCTCACCACCGACTATTTCCCCGGTGATAGCATCAACGTAGACCGAATTACCACTGAGATGTTTCGGTTGTGCGGCATCCTTAAGGTTTACATACCAACAGAGTCGAAATTTATCCTCTGTGATAAAAGGGTCAATATCGCGCTTACCAGACCAGATATTTGAGCCTGGCGCATAAAGCAGCCGCATCACTTCCGGAAGGAAGTTGCGGCCCGTTTTCTCAATCCATTCAGATGCAATCTGCAAGGCAGACTCTTTTATCACCACAGGTTCCTTTTTTTCGGGATGGGCAATATGAAGATTATAAAAACTAAAACCTAATACTTCCCCGCTAACAGCATCCACTCGCACATGAAGAGCACTCTGACAAAGTATCCCGTCATATTCCTGCGGATCATAATAGTGCCATTGAAAAGCACGATTAAATTCCAGTTTTTCAGGTTTAACACTCAGGTCGATTCCTGCTACCGAAAGCAACTGTTTCACTATCGTCAGCGCTTTTTCCTTGGATATTATGTGGTCATTCAAATCATCGTCATTCATGCCTTGAAGCGATTCGCTACCCAAAGAGATGGACTCACGATACCGTTCTAAGCGCCCTGTATCTTTGTCAAAGTCGCACATCACTTTGCGGTCATCATTATCTCTTATGGCAATTCTGATATATCTGCTGTCCTCCCATCTATTATCTGCCCACCCCTCACTATCAATTACACCGTCTAAATTGACGCCTAGAAACTCAAGCAACTCATGGTTTATTTTTTCATCCAATGCAACAGATTTTAATACCTCATTCGCTGTATTGCCACTGGCGCCACGAGATACGAGGTGTTCTCTGATTGATACTCTCTTAATGTGCAAGGCATTGTTTGTTAACCCATTCGTTTCAGCATAAGCTAAAAAAGAATGTAATACAAATATTGTGAACAAATATAACGTGATCAAGAAAACATTTTGACTTAAGCAACTATTCAGTATTGTAATTTTGAAGATATACATGATGACTCCAACATTCACCAGTGCTATTTTTTTCGACTACTACGGGTTATTTTATAGTCCTGTTCATTCTTTTTCAATTTGTCAATCAATCCATCCACATCATCTGTCTGAATGCCGTCCACACCCCAGGACAGCATGTCGTTCCAGGTGTTGGGGCCGCCGTCGTCCACAATCAATGTGATGCCTGCTTCGTGGCAGGACGTGACAAGTGTTGCGGACAGGTTTTTCCAGGTGGATGCCGCTACTTTCGGTGCGAACAATTTGATGATGCGAGGCAAATTCTTGCCTGTGCCGACTTCAGGCATGAGCAGGCATTCCGGGCACTGTTCCTGCACCTGTCGTAACTGGGGGGTACCTGCATACCACACAATGTCTTTTTCCATTTGGTACTGGCGTATTAGCGCAAGGATTTTTTCCACATCGGCGTGTTTGAGATCGAGGTAGATGCCGATCTTCCCTTTGCATACTGCCAGAATTTCCTCGAAGGTGGGGATGCGCTCTTCCGCCCATTCCGGACCCACGCGGCTGCCGATGTCCAGCGCTTTCAATGCGGCAAGGGTAAAGCTGCTCACATCGCCGGTGGCATCTTTTGTGTAGGCGTCTATGGTGGCATTGTGCACGCTGACCAGGTGCCCGTCTTTGGTTTCGCGCAGGTCTATTTCGACGAAGTCTGCGCCCAATTCGATGGCGCGGCGGTAGGCGGCCAATGTGTTTTCAGGAATGCCGTCGTGTGCGCCCCGGTGGGCGACGACGTAAACGCCGCCGTGGCGGGGGCCGCAAGCCGGGGACAGGAATGTCCCCGCTCCGGGGCTCTGCATTTGCACAACGAGCAACAGGGAAAGTAGAAGGGTATTCATGAGGTTACTCTTTTATTCTTCGTAATAACGATACATGAAGCGTCCGGGCGGGGCGGTGTCGCCGTAGAGCGTGAAGTCCATGATGTCGCCGTCGTGCTGCATGTTGTCTGCCCATTTGAAGCGCAGATCAATCTTTTTATCTTTCGGCAGACCAAGCGCCTCGCAGGGTACGGCCAGGTGCAATTTGTTGCCTTCCTTCTGCCATGCTATTTTCGCTGCTGTTTCCCAGTTCCAGCCGGTATCGCTATGTTCCAGAACCGCTTCCTTTTCTTCGGGGACAACGCGGTTCACCACATAATCGTAGCCTTCCCAACCAGTGTCTATGTTCTTGTCGGTATCAATGAAAAGCCGCATCCAGGCAGGATCGGTGTGCGACGTGATGGGCGCCGCCGTCTCCACATAAAAATACAGGGTATCCGCATCA
>CAZBNU010000071.1:9327-18265 GCA_964493075.1 uncultured Nitrospirales bacterium
ACCGGTTTGCGGAAGGTGAAGAAATCCTTCAGTTCATCATCCACCTTGTTTGGGTCTGCCATAATCAGCGGCTTGCCTTCCCATTGGAACCAAAGGTCTTTATACAGTCCTTTTTCATAAAAATCACGGTACAATTCCATCGCTGTTGTTTTTGGATCCCAGAAGGGACACAGGAACGCTATCTGCGGTGCAGGCGTGCCCTGTTTGCGCACCTCCGAAAAGGCTTCACAAAGAGGGATGTAATAGTCACGATAAGTGGCCTTGTTTGTTACATCAAAAATGATGACATCCACGAGTGCATCGGCGAGCATGCGGGCATGACGCTGCAACACCCAGGGGTCATCGGAGTTGTAATAGCCGAAGAGGGGTTCGCCCCAGTGGTGCATGGCATGCATAGGCCCCCAGGCGGGATGTTCTTTGTCCCTGATGGCTTCCGGATGGGCCGCAAGAATCTTCGACACATCATGGGGGCCACCGTTCACATGGGAACCCATCCACAGGAAATAGAACAGGCCGATGGTGCGGTCCGCACGGGGCGAACCGGTCTGATCATGAATACTGACGGAACGCCCGAGCATGTCCACCGCCTCCCAGGTATCACTCATAATAGTGTGATGCGATCCTGCGGCAAAAAGAGAACCAAACGGCAATGTCAATGTCGTTAAGGCTATCAGCATATTAATTCGCATATTCCATTACTCCTGTTTGATTATCCTTGGATAACCTAGCATACAACACAAGCCGTGTACCAGCTTGACCACTGTGTTCATAAGCAGTATTATAGAGCACACTAACGTGGGCATTACCCGTAACCTCAGATTATTTGTGACGACAAAATTTCCCTCGTCATTGCGAGGCACGAAGCAATCTGGTGTTATACGAGGCCTGCGTGTAAATGCGATTGCTTCGTGCCTCGCAATGACAATGACGACAGTTTTATGTTTAGTTCAGCTGTAGGCGCACTATGATAGTGCGCCCAGGGTTTACTGTATGCTTGGCGCACTATCTATAGTGCGCCTACAGAGTACTAACGTATAGGGAGAAGCAGACCATGAAAAATGAGTCCACCCGTTCAACGGAAGGCATGACAAGCAGACGCAGTTTTCTGAAGGCTACCGGAGCAGCAGCCACCGGGTTGGTTTTTGCCTCACAGTTCAGCGCTCAAGGCGCGGTGGAGAAATTAGCCATCAATGGTGGCGCCCCCGCTGTGACCGCGCCGGATACGGATGCCTGGCATTGGCCGCGCTTTGGAGAAGCGGAAGAAAAAGCGGTGCTTGACGTTTTGCGCAATCCCAACTATACGCCCCTTAACGATCTGGAAGCGGACTGGCGTAATCATTTCGGCGTGCCTTATGCCAAGGCGCACTGCAACGGCACCAGTGCATTGGCCTCCATGTTCTTTGCCCTGAACCTGCCGCCCGGCAGTGAGATCATGGTGCCAAGTTACACCTTCTTTGCCACCATCGTGCCCATGCGCCTCTTCGGGCTGGTGCCTGTGTTTGTAGACATTAACCCGCGCACCCTGAACTTCGATTTGGAGGATGCGAAAAAGCGGCTGACCCCCAGAACAAAGGCTGTGTTGCCAGTGCACTGGATCGGGCTGCCCTGCGACATGGACGCCATCTGCGACTGGGCAGAGGAAAAAGGCCTGATCGTGCTGGAAGATTCCGCCCACGCCCACGGTGCAAAGGTCAAAGATACCTACACCGGCTCCTGGGGACGCATGGCAATTTTCAGTTTCCAGGCGAGCAAGCCGCTGCCTGCTATTGAAGGCGGCATGGGCGTTTACAAGACCCAGGAAGATTATGACCGTGCCACTGCGTTCGGCCATTATCAGGTTCCGGGCGTTCCAGACGACAGCGCATACAAAAAGTACAACGGCACCGGATTGGGCCTGAAGTTTCGGATGCACCCCATGGCGGCGGCCCTGGCGCGCTGCCAGTTAAAAGGTCTTGACGACTATATTGATAAAGGAGCAGCGCAGGTGCGCAAACTGAACGATGCGCTGGTACAATTGCCCGGACTGTATGAGCAAAGCAGCGGACGCAGCGATATTCGACGTTTGTACTATTCATGGAACATGCTGTTTATTGACGAAAAAGAAGCGGGCGTCTCTCGTGAGGCCGTCATAAACGCGCTGAAGGCGGAAGGGGTCAAGGCCGACGCACTCAGCTATCGGCTTCAGCATAAGCAGCCCCTGTACACCGAGTCGGAATGGTGGCATCATCTCCCGGAAATCCCTGAACTGCCCGGAAGTGACGCCGCCAACAACACCAGCATTGCATTGCCCTATTTCACCAAGGACGTGCCCGAAATGGTGGAGCAATACACCAAAGCCTTTGAAAAAGTATGGGCACACAGGAAAGAATTGACAATTGACAATTAAGAGTTGAGAGTCGAGGAGTCGAAAAACTGGAACAGAAATATCATTCCTCTCCCTTATGTCCTTTATGTCCCTTTGGTCCCTGAATACTAAGGAGCAGACAGTTATGTCTTTAACGAACATCGTAGTCTTGGCAGTGGTGCTGTGCATAGGGATGGGCATCACCGGTTGCGCCACCGCCCAAACTCCTGCCGCTGAAAAAACACCTCTACGTCTGGCGTGTCGTCTCGCCAATTACGGCCCCCATCAGGATATTGCTTTGGCGCATATTCATGAGATGGGGTTGAAATATGTGTTTATGAACATTCCGAAACCGGAAGAGGTGGACGGGGTTCTGGAACAGATGAAAGCCCACGATCTGCAGGTGCTGGTCGTGCGCGGCGATACCAACCTGTCCCTCGAAACTGCGGTGGACGAACTTGCCGTGCAGTTTGCTACCTGCGAACGGTTGGGTGTGAAATACATGTTTCTGTCCCCGAAGCGTCATGATGCGCCAAAAGAAATCGTGCTTGAACGGCTCCGCAGCGCGGGAGATGTCGCTTCAAGGCATGGTGTGATTCTTGTGCTGGAGACACACCCCGACCTTGGCACCAACGGCGATGTACATGTGGAAACCATGAAGGCCATCAACCACCTGAATGTGCGCGTCAATTTTGATACAGGCAACATCACCTTTTACAACACAGACACCGATGCCGTTGCAGAGTTGAAGAAATGTATGGACTATGTCGCCACGGTGGAAGTAAAAGACCACAATGCCGAACTGGAAGCATGGGTGTTCCCGGCGTTGGGTGAGGGCAAGACGGATTTTCCCGCCTTCTTCAAGGTATTGCGGGAGCATAATTACACCGGGCCGGTAACCCTTGAGGTTGAAGGTATCAAGGGCGTTGAATGGATGGCAGAAGACCGGAAAAAAGCAATGGAGGATTCGGTGGCTTATCTGCGCAGCATTGAATCTTTTGAATAAGCGGTTATAGACCGGGAGAGAGAACAGGCATGATGGATTCGCACGGTAGTTTGCAGGGACCGGATTACGCCATGATCGCCGGGTATTTCATTCTGATGCTCGGCATCGGCATGTATTTTTACCGGCACATGCGCGGCATCAAGGATTACTTTAGCGGCGGCAACAACATCCCTTGGTGGTTGAGCGGCGTGTCGTTTTACATGAGCAGCTTCAGCGCCTTCGCGTTTATCTCCTATTCCTCCCTCTGTTATCGCTTTGGTTGGGTCGGTATCACCCTGCTGTGGGTTGCCATTCCCGCCACGTTGTTCAGCACCCTGCTTCTCGCTCGGAAATGGCGGCGCGCACGCATAGACAGCCCGCTGGAATACCTAGAAATTCGATATAGCGGCGCGTTGCGTCAGTTGTTCACCTGGCAGGGAGTGCCCGTAAAAATTATTGATGATGCCTTGAAACTGGTCGCCATCGGTACCATCCTCAAGGTTGTTACAGGATTTGACATGACCGTCAGCATGCTTTCCGCTGGCGGCATCATGCTGCTGTATACCTTCATGGGAGGTCTCTGGGCCGTGGCAGTTACGGACTTCATCCAGTTTATTGTGCTCACCATTGCCATCATCATTATGTTTCCCCTGGCCTTCCATCGTGCAGGCGGCATTACCGCCGTTTTTAACGAAGCGCCGGAAGGCTTTCTTAACCTGACCACCGCCGAATATGGCTGGGGCTATGTGGTGTTTCTTGTGGTCATGTACAGCCTGGCCTGGAGCAGCATCAACTGGTCGCTCATCCAGCGGTATTACTGCGTGCCTCGCGAAAAGGACGCCATCAAAGTCGGCCTCACCGTAATCGTACTCTATATTATCGGGCCACCGTTGATGTTCCTGCCCGCCATGGCCGCCACACGTATCCTGCCCCCTCTCGTGGATGCGGGCGATGTGTATCCGCGCCTTTGCGCTGCGTTGCTGCCTGCCGGCATGCTCGGGCTGGTGGTGGCCGCCATGTTCGCGGCAACTATGTCCATGCTCAGCAGCGACTATAATGTCAGCGCCAACGTGCTCACCAATGACGTTTACCGCCGCCTGTTAAGGCCGACCGCATCTGATCGGGAACTGGTATTGGTCGGGCGCATTGCCACCCTGCTGGTAGGCATTCTAGCCATGGCAGCGGCTCTTTTTATGGCACAGGGCAAAGGCGAAGATCTGTTCAACAAAATGGTCAGCCTGTTCAGCGTCGCCACCGCGCCCGTCGCCATTCCCATGATCCTCGGCTTGTTATCCAAGCATTTCACGGCGCGCAGCGCACTCTGGGGATTTCTCGCCGGTTCTGCAGTAGGTGTAGCACTCTTCGCCTTTACCCAACTCGCAATAGCACCATACGAATTTTACCGCTTTCAGTGGATTCCCACAAGCAGTGAGTTTGCCGTCTTTGATTTCAAAATAAAGATTGATGATATGACCATATTCATCAGCACCGCCACCGTTACCCTGCTCGTCATGATACTAAAGACCATGCAGCAGCCCATGCGGCTGACGGAAAAGGAAAATGTCTATTCCTTTTTTGACAAGTTGACCATACCCATCGGCATGTTGCCCGAAGACCGCCAGCAGGCGGCATCCGTAACGCCTATATCGCCATTCCGCATCGTTGGTATTTCTCTCGCGGTCATCGGGCTGATGATGATCGCTATTTTGCCTTGGCTGGGTGACTGGTTCACGGCGGGACTCAACGGAGGGATTGCATTACTACTGCTTATCGTGGGCTTGGCCATGGCTTGGCCAAGGCGTTCAAAGCATATTTCCCAAGAGGATGCTGCCGTACTGTAGTGGTAAAAGGACTTACGCCGGATTTGTTTTTCCAGTTATAATCAGGTACTCTTATCTTACTTTTCCCGCAATTGTGACCTCTATAAGCAAAGGAAGTTTCGATGGATATAAAAATGTTGATGGCCCCTTTTGAAAAAGTGGCCGCCGACTATTATGGATATGCAAAAGAAACTGCCGCTGCCGGACGCAAGGTGGCAGGCTATATGTGTTCCTATGCGCCCCAGGAACTGCTCCATGCCGCGGGCTATCTGCCCATACGCATTCTGGGGCGGGAAGGCGACACCCATCGCGCCGACGAGTTGCTGCAGTCTTTTTCATGCAGTTTTGCCCGAAGCGTGCTGGACAGCGCCTTGGAACAGGAATGGCCGTTCCTGGACTTGATCATGTTTTCACATACCTGCGACACCATGCAGAATGTGGCGGATTTGTGGCGCGCACATACGCCTCATACCGACGTGCTGATCGCATCCGTACCCACGCGCACCGACGGCGAAGCGCCACTACGCTATTACGTAGCGGAACTCAAGCGCCTGAAGAAGAAACTGGAGGAAAAGACAGGGCCCATCACCGATGAAGCCCTAGCGGTAAGCCTGAAATTATATAATGAACACCGCAACGCCATGCAGGCGTTGTATGCGCTGCGCAATGAGAAGGCGGGACTGTTGTCCGGCGCACAGATGATGAGCATTTCGGTGTCGGCCTTTCTCATGGATGTTGGGGAACATCTAGCCCTGGTGCGCAACGTAATTGCAGCGTTGCAGTCGACTGACAATACAGGAACCGCGTCCATGCCCCGTGTGTTTGTGGCAGGCGGCATGTGCCGGCATGTTGGCTTTATCGAACTAATGGAAGCCGCCGGATGCATGGTTGTGGGCGATGACCTATGCGTGGGTTCCCGTTCCTTTTCTCACGGGGAAGCGGAGGCGGCGGACCCAATCGAAGCACTTGCGCGCACCTATCTCGGGCGCATTCCCTGTCCGGCGTTTCACCTCGACGGACGACAGCCCGGCGATGCGCTGGTGGAAGCGGTGCTCCGCGATAAGGCGGACGGCGTCATCTTCCTGCTCACCAACTTCTGCGACCCGGTGGCGTTCGACTATGTGCCCCTGAAGAATGCCCTGGAGAAAGCCAACATCCCGGCGTTATCCTTGTCGGTGGAACAGCACCGTGAACCGCCCGAACAGCTGCGTACCCGCGTGGAAGCCTTTACGGAAATGCTGAAGGAAGGCTCAAACCTATGAGTAACAACCGGATTTTTGCAGGAGTGGATGTAGGCAGCGCCACAGCCAAAGCCGTATTGATCAATGATGCTGCCGTCATTATCGGTTCTGCAGTAATTGCCAGCGGCGGTAATCTGACAGAGTCTGCACAGCGCTGCCTGCAAATGGCAGCGCAAGAAGCAGGGGTCGCGCCGGATTCCTGCGCAGCCGTCGTGGCCACTGGCTATGGGCGTGAACGTGTTGCTGTGCGTACCAAATCCGTCACCGAAATTACCTGCCATGCCCGGGGCGCGCTTGCCCTGTTTCCGGAGGTGCGTTCTGTGGTGGACATTGGCGGCCAGGACTCCAAGGCTATCGCGCTGGATGATCGCGGACGGGTGCTGCGTTTTGAAATGAACGACAAATGCGCCGCAGGTACGGGCCGCTTCCTGGAAGTGATGGCGCGGCTCCTGGAAATCGAACTGGACGAATTCGGCGGACGGGCCATGCACTCGAAATCGCCTGTCACCATCTCCTCCACCTGCACCGTGTTTGCAGAAAGCGAAGTCATCTCCCATCTGGCGCGCAGCCAGAACGTTGATGATATTATCGCGGGCTTGTGCAACGCCATTGCGTCGCGGGTCTACGGACTGGCGTCACGGGCGCGGCTCACAGCGCCCACCATCATGACCGGCGGCGTGGCACGCAACGAAGGCGTGGTAAAGGCCATGCAGGTGCTGCTCGGCGCACCTATACAAACTCCCGAAAAACCGCAAATCGTCGGCGCTTACGGCGCCGCGCTTATCGCAAAAGACCAATAGCACTCGCATATTTCTGGATAAACATGTGCCTTGTTCCATTCACACGGCATAAGCAGAAAGAATATGACTGCAATACTGAAAATACTTTCCCGGACAGCCTTTTATTTCTTTTGCGGTGTTCTATGGATTGCAGTGTTTGCCTTGGCAATGGAGGTTGCTGCTTTCATGGTGCAACGCAACATTGAAGCATACAACCCGCTTATTGTTGCCTGTAAACAACAACAGAAGATACCTTACGATGAAAGTGCTGTTACCCCCCTTCCAGTGCCTGTGCAATACCCGCCTAAGATTGGCGGCTGGGACACCAGACCCGAATTGCCCGTCACAAATCCAGTGTTGAAACAGGCTCTTGAAAACGGCTTTCCCGGCATACCTTTTGATGCGGAATTGCGGGAGGCATGTCGAAAACAGTTTCACGACTATACTGCGCAAGAAAAGGAAATATACGCCCGGCTCAATGGCGAAATTGTACTGGTGGCAACAGCTGCATTCAGCATTCAACATGTTTATGGCGCTGACCCACGTACTATCCACGGGCCCAGCTATATTTTGTTTCGGTCTTTATTATATGTAACCCGCCAACTGGGTACGCTACAGCAGTTGACAGCGGCAACACTGCAAAAGCAACAGCCTCACGCCTGCACAATTTACCTGCCTACCCCAACAACGCCCGATGAACAGCATCAGATGCAAATGTGGCCAATCCCAAAGACTGATCTTGTTCATTTATTTATGGACGTACACCCGGAAAACGTATATGCGCCGCCGGTGCCACAGCCAGTGGCGGACTCCCGGTGGGAGGTGCCCTTTTTTCGATATAAACCCAATCATGTGACAGAAGAACCAGACTCCTTTGAGACCAACAGTATGGGATTCCGAAGCCCGGAAATTGTACTCCCAAAACCTGAAGGAGTCTTTCGCATACTCTGCATCGGGGGATCAACTACCCACGAAGCCGGACACAATGCTGGCACCTATCCGATGAGGTTGGAAGCACTGCTGAAAGAAGCCTTTCCCGAACAGCCCTGCGAAGTTGTTAATGCTGGAACCCCGGGAATTTTCTCACAAGGTCATTTGCTGCGACTCCACGATTATTTACAAGTGGAACCCGACCTAATCGTAGCGCATCTGGGCGTAAACGATGTATTGAATATCTATAATAACCCAGCAACAAACCTGCCAGCAACAGTCTCCAACTTCATCCGCCTCTTTGTGCCTGCCATTACAGCACCCGATCTCGATACATTTCAAATTTCGCTTGATTCAACTCTGGGACGGAACCTGCGTTTGCTGTCCGAACAATTCCAACGTCAGGGCATAGCCGTAGTATTTGCTTCCATGCCCCACCCCGACCCGCAGGCGATCACGAAAGAGCAGTATCAGTTTTTCAACTACCAAGGGAAACGCTCATGGAATCTTCCCGCATTTTCGATCGAGAGATACGTTTCCTACATCGAAATGAGCAACAACTTGCTGATAACGATTGCTGCGGAAACGCAATCTGTCTACATCCCCCTGGCTGAAAGCATGGCAAACACCAGCCATGTATACAATGATTTCTGCCACATGACACAACCGGGCATAAATGCCAAGGCCCAAATTATTTTTGAGGCTGTGAAGCCGCTTGTGGCCCGTTTTTGGAAAATACATTCCTAACCGCAATCACACCATTATTGCGTGCCGAGTGCTGTTTCATTTGTTTACAGGCGTCCTTTCAATGTCGGGGACGCGGGATGGAGTTCCTGTAA
>CAZBNU010000072.1:0-13959 GCA_964493075.1 uncultured Nitrospirales bacterium
AATCCCGTCTTGTAATCATGGGCAATAAGCCGCATATCCTCAGAAAAAAAAGCACGACGCTTGGCAAAATAATCTGGCGCATTACGAATAAACGTCCGGTTTTTCTGCGCTACAGCAAAATCAAAATGATCAAGATGCTTCTCAATATCGGTAACGATGGCGCGACGTAGTTCCACTTCGTCGGGAGTCCAGGCAAAACCGTAAGGCAACATAATGTCCGCCGTCAAAGATGCCAATACGCCCATCCGGTATGCAAAATAGGAGGTGGGTCCGTAAAGACGCGCCTCGCGCAATAACAAAATTTCATTTGCGATGGCCTGGATAACCTCCTTCTCACTGCTCAGAGAAACGCGATCGCCGAGTACCTGCCAACCATCGCTGGCGCCAGACATGACATCCCGCTCAAAGTTCGGCCCCACTATGCCGCTGGGACGAAACGTATTGGGAAAATCATGCTTCAGCACCTGCAAAGCCATGGCGGTTATACTGCGTGTCGCACGCGGTCCCCATGCGTATACGGCTGACGACCAAGCTATGCAAAGCAGCAACGCTGCCAAAACCACTGAAAGACACAGAAAATATTTCCGCATAATGCTCTTCCTATTTTCTCGCTGAACAAAATCGTCCATAGTACCATCCACAACACATTCAGATGCCAAATATCTGAAATAATACGCCAAGTTAACCTACTACGGGTAAAAAACTATCATAAAACGCCTCAATGTGTCAATTGTTTTCCTGTTTTTTTTCTGAAGCGCTTATTTTCTCATCAGAACCAGGTATCTCCAGTATGCAATTTTCTTCGCTCTTTTCGTGGGTTGAAAGCCCCGGTAACCACGATGCAAACCGTCTCCCCATAAGCCAGTAACGCCGTGCCTGCTCCTGTTTTAAGGTTCTGCATAAAAACTGTTCGACCTGCGAAAACACTTCGGAACTGCCCTCGCCGTTAATAATACCGTGGCGTTCCCGCTCGAATAATACCAGCTGTTTGTTGCGGGTGCCAAGTTTCTCGAATATCTCAGAACCGCTGACAGGGTCAACTGTATTGTCTTTTGATGCCTGAATCACAAGTGCTGGCGTCTGCACATTACCCAAAGAGTCCTCTGTTGCATTCATTATCTGTGTCAACTGCTGCACCCCGGTAAGCGGATTACGGGTATAGTTGATGTGCTTGTTCTCAGGATTGTTCTCAACGTAATCCATTGCATACTGGCTTTGCCCGAACTTTTTCAGCAGGCTATTGAGCGATATAATTGAAGGCACAAGCCGTATGGAGTAATTGCGGACATGCAATGGCGCACAGATTGAAAAAACCGCCTTAATTTGTGACTGCTTTTGTGCCGCACCCAATAGCGCCAGACATCCCCCTGTCGAAAATCCACCCAGAATCACCTTGTCTGTAATGGTACGCATCAGCGCATAACCTCGGCTGAATGAGGTGTACCAATCTTCCCAGTCGCACCGTGCAAGGTCTTCCGGCGCTGTGCCGTGCCCCTTAAGACGTATCCCGTAAACGGCAAATCCACAACGGTACAAATGTTCAGCGAGAAGACGCACTTCCAAAGGGGCCGCCATGTACCCATGTGCCAGAACAACCCCACCGCGAACACGCCATGGCCTCAATAAAAAAGGCCGCCCCACGCAAGGCGCTTTGCTCATGATAGGCAGGTAAAACCGTGCATAGTCTTCTTCAAATTCACACATTATCCTATGGGCAAGATGCCTGCTCACTGCACTTTTTACAATAAAATCCGGCGTTCGTCCGATATAGCGAACAATAGCAGGTGCGGCCCATGCCGCCTCGGATTCGTTGGCAATAACATCCGGGGTCGCCTCTCGGGGCATCGCATGATAATCCGTAACAGGCATCAATTGCCTGCGCTTCTTTTTATAGCCGCGTTCGGAAGATATGAGAAACTCCTCTTCCAAAGCCATCTCAAGAAACCCCTGAAAAGCAGCATGAGGTTCATCGTCCAAAAGTGAATTACATTGTTTTTCAAGCTCCGGATGGGCATTGCAAGCCGACCGCAACACTTGCTGGACGCAAAGATAAATGCGCTCCCGATAATCACGTTCGCGAAACCAGCGGCCTTCAGGCTGCCTTCTAATGATTCCTGCGAAAATATGATCCATGTTGATCATGGTCATCGCGTAAATTGAAGCCATGAACCTATGGGTAATTGCCTGTGCCAAGTCATGGAATGACGCACGCGTATCAGCTTCAAAAACCGTGAGGTCGCCGGGCGTACAGGCCATCATAGAGGCGTACTCGGGAGAAGCAAGATATTCGTCTACAGCAATCGGATTCCCAAAGGTTACATCAATGTCTGTGTCTTCTGCCAGAACGGTACCTTCAACAGAAAGTTCTGCAAGAGCGCGTTGGCTTAAATCTCCCCCAAGTTTCCGGGCGCCCCGCAGAAAAATGTTGTCCCGTGCCCGAATCGGATAATAAGTGATATTTACTGGAATAATGACGGTCCGCAGCGCAGCCACTTCCCCGTAATTGTCCAAGTCGAAAAGATTTAAGGCCTGGTCCAATTCATCCTGACTGCCACTTTTGTGCAGGCAACGTAGTTTGGCGCGATAATAGGCTGCCCGCAATGCAAGCGAAGCAGCGCCAGTATGAGGCGGGCGCTGCTGATGCCCATCAAAAACCTTGAATAAACCGTGATCCTGAAACAAGCGTTTGTCCTTAATCATAGCGCCCTCAGGAAAGATTACCCAGGGATGGTCGCCACGAAGCAAAGCGCGAATGATGGTTTTATCGCGGTCCGGGTCTTTTGTGGAAATGGAGCCTGTAGCATGGAGGTAGTTGCCTATCTTGCCATGAAACAAATCCGCCGCCGCCAGTGACCACGGCTCAAGACCTGTATGCTTGTGAATAAGGTACGGCAGAAGAAGGGTTTCAAGACGCGTAAAATGGTTGGCCGTGAAAATGATTGACATATCCGGCGCAATCACATCAGCATTATGAAGCCGTACCTGCGCCCGCATCACCTGCGAAGCCAGATCCAGCATCCATTTAGTCATTTTCAATGCCAGTGAAACCGCCATCCGACCTTCTCTCGTTAATCCCTGACACCGGGACGCGACAAACGCCACAAACAACAATTAAACTGCGTCACTTACTCTGTACCGGCAATGACGCATCACCCGTGCATGACGCGCCAAGACGCTGTTCCAATTCCTTCTCCAACGCCACATCATCTGATGCCGTGGCCCGGACAAGACTGCACAAACGATACAGGCTCTCATCGTCAATCTTACCAATTTCGATAGCAACACCACGTTCGTCAAGTCGTGAAACAACTCCGGGACACATTATATCAGTCTTCTCGTTTCCGTGGCCGATAGTCATCTGTATTTTAACAGGACTCCCCAAGGGCAACGAACGCTCAGTTTCAAGCAACAGCCCGTTTAAACTAATGTTCGAAGCGTTTCCTTCTACAAGTACCCCACTCTCCAGACGCACCTGCACCGACAACGATACAGGGCTGCGAGAATACTTTCGCTGTTCCATATTTTTACTCATTGCCAACCTTTCCCGACACTGTCACTCTGGACAAAATTCGCCTCTTTCCATAGTCAGCATAGCACAATTCATGTAGAAGACGCCAAACCACAACTCTCTGCCAGATGGCCCCGTAAAACAAACAATGATACAAATATGAAACTTTACCTGCAAAAAAGGTATACTAACGATGTTATTATAGAATCCCGTTACAGTTAAGGTGTAATTGATGGGCGATGGCCAACAAAAAAAACTGAATAGTATGGATAAAGCGCCTCTGTTGCGTTCGCTGCCAGTCGCGGGTGCCCCCATGCCACTTCGTGATATGGACGATGACGCGCTTTTGGCAGCCCATACCGCAGGCTCAGAACTGGCCTTCCCAGAACTGGTGCGGCGGTATCAACGCAGTATTTTTGGCTATATCTTCCGCATGCTCCAGAATAAACATATCGCAGAAGAACTGACTCAGGAAGTGTTTCTGGCCTTGGTCAGAAATGCCGACCGTTACCAACCACAAGGAAAGTTCTCCGGGTATCTCTTTGCCATTGCTTCCAATAAAATCCACAAGGAATGGGAACAACGCAAACGGCGTCCGAAATTTTTCAGCCTTTCATTCTGGAACGGTGATGCAAACACGGAAGACCACGGCAATATGCCTTTGGATACGATAGAGGATAGTAGCGCCTGTGTTGAAACAGCATTCAAAAAATGCGAGATATCCGATGCTGTGAACGAAGCACTCAAACATCTGCCGGAACACTATCGGGAAGCATTTATTTTGCGGCGTTTTCAAGACCTCTCCTATGAAGAAATTGCTGAAATCACAGACTGCCCCGTAGGAACAATTAAATCGCGCGTAGTGCGCGCAGAACGCGGGTTGCGGCCACATCTCGAACGGTTTCGTGAGTATTTGCAGTAACAAATGGAGTTAGCATGCACGTTGACCCTACAGCCATAACTCATCCAACTCAGCGACAACTGGTAGCCTTTGCAGAGTCGCTCGTGGATAAGCATGCGTCCGTATCGGCATTGATGGCTACCCACGTTACCAGATGTCCCATGTGTGCCCGTGAAGTTAAACAAATTCGGGCATCCTTGGAACTGGCCGCGTTGGCATGCCTGCCGGAACCTTCCAATGAATTGACGAAGCGCATCATTGTGCAGGCGCAACAGATGCGTGTAAACGCCACGCCTGCGCCAGAAAAGGCCGGATTTGTTCGCATCACCAAAATGGCTGCGTGCATGGTTGGCGCACTGGCGCTTGCCTACTTCTCCTTTGGCGCAGCATTAAGCGACCTCTCACCGGAAGAACGTAAACCTTCCTTTCACGCCTCCTCTAACCCTGATGAATCCCCTGTATTCCACGAAGCACTTCAGCAAAAATCCAATACGGTCAAAGCCCTTTCCGACGCCATTTCATTTCAGCCAGAAAGACCCAAATCCCCCTATGAACAGGGCCATCGTCGCTTCCTTCACGCACTGGACGATGACATGAGCGCCGCACGGGCGGCACTTGAACGCAATCCCGGCTGCCCACGCGCCAATCAGGTAATGCTTACCAGTGTTAACCGGCAACTTGAAGGGTTGAGAAACCTGTATCTCGACCGCAAGTTGTAGACCGGACAGACGATATGGGCATTGGTTTAACGGTTTACTTTCATCGTTCAGGATTGTTTTTTCTGGTACTTGCAATAATCTCAGGGCTTGGGTCGCACCCCGCTCACGCGGAAATTATGCAGCGCATACAAGCCGGAATTGAGGAAGTCGCCAAGGGAATGGATTATGTGGGAGAACAGGCGGGTCAATTGATCGGAACAGGCATCCCATTACAGGATGAAACCACGGCAGCGGTGGAACATCGGCGCCTTTTTGAAGAGCAATATCCAGTCGGAGAAACCCCAAAGGTTGCCCTGTCCAATGAATTCGGCGCCATTCACGTCTCCACATGGAATGAAAACATTGTAAAAATCACCGCAGAAATTATTGCCGGAGGTGAATCCCAGGATACAGCCGAACATCTGGCCAATGTCATCGAAATTCGGGTGTCCCCAGGTACCGATTTTTTGGAATGTCGCACCGTATATCCCGAAGTGAAAGGCACAGGTCAACTTTTTCTTTCCGTTAACTATACTGTTCAAATTCCGCAACATGCTTCACTAACAGCCGAAAACTTTTTCGGGGATGTATTTCTCACGGATATTGGAGGCGCCATTACTACAGATGTACAGTATGGCGGCCTCAAAATTATAAATGCACTGGAGAGCGTCCACGCCCGCGTGCAGGGCGATTTCCCCGTGCATATCAATGGACTGGCCCAAGGTGGCGTATTTAAATTCCAAGGGGTTTCCGCTGACCTTGAAAATATCGGCGGCGAAGTGGATATCAACCATTTTCGCGGCAAAATAAAGATCAAACGCATCAGCGAAAACGCCACTATAACCTTAAACTGCGACAGCGCTCAATCCATGCTTGTCTTAACCCCGGACATCAACCCTGACCTTTCCGCCATAATTGTATACGGGAAACTGGACTCCAGTTTGGATGTTTCCCGTTCGCTTCGGGGAACACAACTGGTTGCACGCCACCCCAATGCGGGCGCAAGCCAAAAGATTTCCGTTAACGCCACATTCAGTGAAGTAGTATTGTCAATTGAAGGGAAAAATACAGAAATCCGCAATACACCCGATGCAACTAGCAAAATATTCACTGACATCCACCAGGAAACAATCCCTATTACTGAAAATACCAACGTCCACCTGTCCACCCTCGCAGGAAATATTCAGGTGGAAGGCGCAGATGTTGACCATATCCTTCTCGAAGCCACACGGGTCGCATGGACACCTTCTGCAGCGGCGGCGTTGGATGCCTTGGATGCTTTGAAACTGTCAACCCGTAGTGAAGACAATACTATTTATATTCAGACCAGCGTCACTCAGGATATGACCATATTTGACTGCGAGTCCTACCGAGTGGATATGCGCATAGTCTATCCCCGCGAACTGCCCCTGCATATCAATGCACAGGATGGCGTTACCACAGTGGACGGAATTGGAAACGGCGTTTTCATTACTCAGGAGAAGGGCGAAATTAATCTGCAGCACATCAAGAGCAACATCACTGCTACAAATAATTCAGGCAATATCAAAATTCAGGACTGCTCCGGTCCGGTCGAAGCCAGCACGCAGTACGGAGTCATCTCCTTAGAACGGGTTTATGGCAATATCCGCACTAACGCTCTGGAAGGAAGCACCTATCTTGATGGTGTGCATGGCGATGTTGTTGTTCGACACAAAAGCGGTGATGTAAAACTACTCTGCTTGGACCCCATACAGGGCAGTTTCGACGTTCTAGTTGAAGACGGCAATCTGAACGCCTTCATAGCACCAGATTCCGACGCCACACTGAATGTAAAATCCGTCAATGGCAGGATACAGAGTTCCCTGTCTCTTTCCGGTACTATCAACCGTGACTTCCAGGAGTTTTTCGGACGTCTTAACGGGGAAACACATACAGTACGCCTCGAATGCGTAAACGGTGATATTTTCCTGAATTAGCAGTTGTTAAAGTTGTTTTTTGACCCATTAATGCGCTAAAGTATTGTAAAATTGCAGGTTTTATTATGAGATTCGAGGTTGTTTTATGCAGTGAAGATGAATTTTGGACAGGATAATGCTGTTTTATGGCTTGGATTGTATCTAAAAGCGGTTTTTATATGGCGGCATAGAGTTCTGGCAAAGGCGGTGGAGATAGAATACAGGTCTGCCGTTACCTTGAATTAAAAGGTTATTCCGTTTATACTACGGCAAAAAGGGATATTGAGTATGGAAGGCTCTATAAGCGAACTTGTCAAGACGTTGGACAATCCGGAACTTGGATGGGTGGCGCGTCGCGACGCTGCAGAGGCACTGGGAAAAATAGCAACGGAATCGGTAACCGCATTGTCTGCGCATCTCAAAGACAAGGACATGGACGTACTGATTGCGGTGGAAGCGTGTCTTGAACCGCTCCACGTGTTGCTGCAGACACGGGATAAGGCACGCAAACATTATTCCCTGCGCGACCTTGCCCAAGGATGCGAGAAAAAAGGTGAACGTGACGTGGCTGCCCATGAAACCGGCTACGCTGTCACCGTTAACCTGCCCAATAAGCGCCACCAGCGCGTCTACATCATGCGCTACAAGTCGAAAGACGGACGGGACATGGTACGCATCTTCACTATGTGCGGCAGAGCAAACAAGGATTACGAACATCTTGCACTGCAACTTAACCGAAAATTCAGCCACGCCGCCTTTGCTCTACAAAAATGGAAAGATGAAGATTATCTCGTCTTGGTAAACAACATACTGCGCCAGGAAGCCACTCCGGACATGGTGAAGCGTTGTGTCAAAGAAATGGCCTATTACGGCGATTGGCTCGAAGAAAAAATTGAAGGAACAGATGAACTCTGATATCCCCTCCGGAGGCGTCAATAAAGAAGATGATGCCCGTCATGTTCAACCGGATATTGTACGTGATGAAAAAAGCCGCGCTATCCAGCAGATTATGGCAGGCGCCAACTATGCAGGACTGGATTTTTCCGGTGCAAATCTGGCCGGAATGCGCCTGAGTAAATGCAATTTTTCCGGCGCAAATTTCTGTGGCGCAAAAATGCGGGGCACCATCCTTGATAACGCCAACCTTTCAAATGCAATCCTTGATCATGCTGATTTGGAACTTGCCATACTGGGCAGCGCAAACCTGCAAAATGCCTCTCTGAAAAACTGCAACTTGAAGCGTGCCAACTTGGTCGGCGTAAACGCTGCCAGCGCAGATTTTTCAGATGCAGACCTTTATTACGCGCGACCCGGAAATGGCACGTTTGAAAATGCCACCTTCAAAAACGCAAAGATTGACCGTGCCATTTTTCGGCGTGCCAACCTGCGCAATGCCGACATAACCGGTGCAACAGGTCAGGCGAATTTTGAGAATGCAAACCTGGAAGGAGTGCAACAGTGATTTTCGCCCACTTCCTGGATATTGAAGTAAATGAAGCAAACATGTTCGTAGTGGCCTGTACTGAAACTCACAAGGCCATTCTTGTAGATGCCGCCTCCCACGACCCGCGCATCCCTGCTTTTTTGAAGCAAAAGGAACTTACTCTGGAAGCCATCTTCATCACCCACACCCACTATGACCACATCGGCGGACTCGCGGAATTTGTCCGCACCTTTTCCCCCACAGTGTATGCAGGCGTTGCAAGTATTGAAGGAATACCCGCCCAAAAAGTGCTACATGGAAAAACCATCTCTGTGGGCACGATCAACGCCCGTGTCGTCGCATTGCCGGGGCATACCCCCGAAGCCATCGGCCTCGTTTTCCCAGACATGGTATTCACAGGAGACGCCCTCTTTTCCGGCAGCATCGGCGGCACCGCCAACATCCATAACAAGGCCGTAGAAATTGACGCCATCAGAAAACACATTTTCACACTGTCGGATGATACCCTCATTCACACAGGGCACGGCCCTTCCAGTACAGTGGAAATCGAGAAAAAACACAATCCATTTTTCGTGTGATGCGCATGCTCATGGAAATGACAAATTTGCGACAATCAGCCAGCCCACCCCACAATTACTTTCATAGATTTGGATTTCCATTTTGATTTCCAAAATCCTGAATTCAATGGGATTGCCTATCAATTGATACTGCATTGTCACGCTCATACCTCAACAGTGCTTGTCTGTATAGTTGTGAGTACGGACCATCTATTGAAAGATGCTTAAAAAGACGAGTACAATACAGTACAATGGATTCATTTAGTAGTATCAATTTTTCAGTGCTGGGCGGCGGCGGCGAAGTGGGCGCAAACTGCTTCCAACTTTCATGCAACGGCTATCGCATTCTGTTGGATTGCGGCACCCACCCTAAAAAAGACGGCGTGGATTGCCTTCCCGCTTTCGAATTGTTGGACCGTCCCCCAGACGCTTATTTCATCTCCCACGGTCATGTTGACCATTGTGGGGCGCTCCCCCGACTCTGCAAGCAATACCCAGCGTTGCGGGGCTATACCACTGCACCCAGCGCATCCATTATTGAGCGGATGTTACATAACAGCGTCGTGGTCATGGAAATGCTGGCCCGGGAACGAGGTGTGGAGAATTACCCGCTGTACGATCACTATGATGTCGGCTATGCCATGCGTTTTCTTGAAAGCAGGAAGTTCGGCGTACCATTCCGCTTCTGCGATGAACCTGATGTCAGCGCAGAATTCCTTCATGCAGGGCATGTGCTGGGCAGTGCGAGTATACTGCTCCGACTACCGGGTCACACCGTGCTGTACACAGGGGACATTTCACAAACGCGCCAGTTTCTCATCGGCGGCTGTGCATCCCCACAGAAAGACCTGCAGGTGGACACCCTCATCATTGAATCTACGCTCGGCGCCACGGATGACGCAAACAGCACTCCCTACAATGACGAAATACACCGACTGGCAGACGCTGTTCGCAAGGTGATTAATCGTGGGGGCTGCGCACTGATTCCCAGTTTCGCACTAGGGCGTACCCAGGAAATGGTGAACATCATCGCCCAATTGCAGGAAGAAGGATCGTTACCCTTTACTCCAATCTATACGGTGGGCCTTGGCCGAGCCGTCTATGAAATCTACAATAAATTCTCCGAATATCTGCATCCACAGGCAACGTTACGCCCCCTTTCCCGCTTTGAACGACTGGGCAACGTATGGGAAAACTCGGTGGTACAAGATTTATTGCGACGCCCATCAGTCATCATTGCCACGTCCGGCATGATGACCGAAAATACGCCGTCGGCATTGCTTGCTGAAACAATGGTTAAAAGCTCGCATCACGGCATTTTTTTTGCCGGTTATCTGGACCCGGACACCTTGGGCTATAAACTCCTCCACGCCGCCCCGGGCACAAAACTTCAGTTTGAATTAACCCATCCACCGGTCCAGGTTATGCTGGAAGATATCGCCCAATACCGTTTCAGCGCTCATGCCTCACGAACGCAGTTGGCTGCCTTTATTGACCGCGTGCACCCCAAGAACATCATTTATGTTCATGGTGATGCAGACGCCTTGGCGTGGATGCAGGAAAACACAGGCAACGGCGCACGCACTTTCGCGCCTACTATCGGCGAAACCATCTCAGTGGAAGTATAGGACATGGCCCGTAAACGCAACAATACTCTCCGACATCTTCTCTTTTTTTCCACATTGTTTTTTTTCAGAATCATTTCCTTTCTACCCCTTGCACTCACAAGAAAATCAGCGTCGTTTCTTGCAGCAATCATCTACCACGCCATTCCCCGCATCAGAAAAATCGGCATGGCCAATCTGGACATTGCCTATGGCGACAGCCTCACACGAACAGAAAAAGAAACCATTTTACGTAAGTCTGTAAAGAATCTTGCCCTGGTCGCACTTGAATTTCCGCAGGTGCCTTATCTGAAAGACAATATAAACTCCCTGCATATTAACATCAAGGGATGGGACAATATCGATGTGGAAAAAGGCTGTATAATCATCGGCGCACATCTGGGCAATTGGGAGTGGTTGCTGCCAGTGGGCGTACACATGGGGATGCGTCCCATTGTTGTGGTACGACAGTTTGACGACCAACGAATGGACACGATTGTGAATGGGATACGACAGGCCAGCGGCGTTAAGACAATCCCCAAGAACGCTGCAATGGGTCCACTGCTGCGCAGGCTGCAACAGGGGTGGCATGTAGGATTACTTGCAGACCAAAACCCACGGGAAGATGCGGTTCCCGTTACATTCTTCGGAAAATCAACGTGGGCCACCATCGGGCCCGCTATCATTGCAAAGCGTTCAGGGAAACCCATTCATCCTGTTTCCATTGTACGCGATAAAAACAATGGATATAACGTCGAATTCTTCCCGCCGCTGGAACTGGAAGATTCCGACGACACCCTCAAAGACTTGCAAATCAACACGCAAAGGTGCCAAGATGTGCTGGAAACTATGATTCGAAAAACTCCTGAACAGTGGCTCTGGTTTCATAGACGTTGGAAAAAACGTGAACGACTTGAAAAAGAATGGGCCGAAAGAGTGGCCCGAAAGCGCAGTAATAGCGAAGCTAATGACGTAGCAACGTCGCCACAAAAGGAATTAGAACCATGACGACCGCCATTGGCACATGTGTATTGGGCCTTAACCCCCGTATAGCCCTTGCCATAGGGGATGATGTAACACTGCAGAAAGTGGATGCCTGCCTCGCCCTCGGCGTGAACATGATCGAAGCACGCATAGACCAATTCCAGCGTTCAGAGGCAAAACCCATCTGTGAATATCTGGAACAATTCACGGCTGTTCCCTGCATCGGCACAATACGATCCGAAAGCGAAGGCGGAAAATGGACACAAAGCGAAGAAACACGCCGCGACCTTTACATGAGCATCCTCCCCTATGTAAAAGCTATTGACATCGAAATAGGGGCGGAAAAAATCAACGAAGAAATCATAGATAAGGCAAAAACTGCAGGTGTAACGGTTATTGGTTCCTACCACAACTTTTCTTGTACCCCAGATCAGGACAGCCTGGAAGATATCCTCGTAAAGGGAAAAGCACTGGGCGTGAATATCGTGAAAATGGCCACGCACTGCAACAACAGGGATGATTTGCACACATTGACAACGTTTCTGGTTAATCATAAGGAAAATGCACTCATCCTTATCGGCATGGGCGTAGCTGGCGCGCCAAGCAGGATTCTTTTTCCCTTTCTCGGTTCTCTGATTACCTACACTTTTCTTGGAAAACCAACTGCGCCCGGACAATTCAATTGTGAGGATACACTAACATTCTTGAACAAAATTTCCGGAGAAATCTCTACATAATCAATTAACAATAAGAATAAACCGTCCATTTTCTTGTTCACTCCAGGCAGGTATGATAAAATAAACCCTGACTAAAACCATAAGAGGTACTCAATGATGAAATTCAATACTGCTACCATACTGCTGCTTATTGGCCTTTCGGTCTTTTTTGTAGCATGCCAAAAACCAGAACCACCTCCCCCTCCGCCGCCAACAACGCCGCCTCCGCCTGCGGAGCCAACGCCGGAGCAGCATCACGGGCAACTCATGTCCGTGCTGGGCACCCTTGCATTTCCAGGTACAATGGCCCCGCCGGATGATGTTATACAAGGCATTATCAACCAGGTACAATCCCGAAGAATGCAACTGGCCATGAGCGAAAATGGTCAGGCGGCCATACAAATGGCCAGCCGAGACGTGGACGAAGCCATACGCATCGCAAAAGATGAAGAAAGTTGGAAGAAAGTAAAAGCGCTCTGCATGATATATGCCGCCCTGCAACCCGGCAATGAGCGATACACCACCCTTCAGGAAGATGCAACCATCATGATGAACCGGCCACAGATCACCGTTACGGGATTTGTGGAACTCGATGGTGAACTGTATGCGTTCATGGACCTCTTCGATCCGAAAACCGGTGAAACAACTCAGTACCGGCGGCGTGAGGGAGAAGAATTTCACGATGTCATGCGTATTGTCCGTATTGTCGGCAATCAGCAATCCGTGGAAGTGGAATACCTGCCTGCACGTTACATCTGGACATTACCAGGTCCCCGCGAAAGGTCAAGAGGTGCTTCTTCGCAATAAAATGTAGTCATCCGTATAAGCAAGTACCCGTAGGAGCGGATTGCATACGCCCTTGTGGTGTCAGTTTGTTTCAAGCAATGCCTGCGTGGGTTCTTTTTCTGGCTTCTTTAACGAAAGCGTATGAACTTATATGTCTCAGTCCCGTTTTATATGCACAGTTGCACTCCTGCTTTTCCTGGCGTGCGCTGTCGCTTATCTAAACACTCTGGACGGCGAATGGGTGTGGGATGATGCCTCGTCTGTGCTGCTTCATGAGAACATACAGCAGCCCGGACAGTTTTTTCAGCTTTTCAAGGAAGACCAGCACGCCTTCGGACGGGGACAAGGAAATTTTTACAGGCCTCTCGTTTCCGTCAGCTTCATGGTAGATTACCTGCTTTCTTCAGGCCCCAAACCGGAAGAATATGGCGAAAACAGTTTGCCCAATCTATCCCCCTTCCTATTCCATATCTCAAATATGTTGTGGCATTTCTGTGCGGCCCTTGCCCTATTGCTGCTGCTGCATACCCTGAATGCTCCCCGTTTTGCCCAGGCACTGGTGCCCTTGCTATTTGTGGTGCATCCGCTCCATACAGAGGCCGTGGCGTATATCAGCGGGCGGGCGGATATGATGTCCGCAATCGGTATTTTTGCAGCCCTGTGCTTTGCCATCAAAGCCGCGCGACTGGAGCACCCCCTGTTGACCAACATCGGCGCTGCCCTGTTTTTCATAGCCGGATTGCTAAGCAAGGAGTCCACCCTCATTTATCCCATCCTGCTTGGCATTCTGTTTCTGGTGGCAACCCCCAAAAGCAGTGTGTCCG
>CAZBNU010000072.1:14059-18205 GCA_964493075.1 uncultured Nitrospirales bacterium
GCTGTTGTCAGCCTGCTGGCGTGGATGTCTGGTCAAAAACGCATCACCGCTGGCTATTGCTGGTTTATCGCCGCATGGCTCCCCATCTCCGGCATCTTTCCCCTGAATGCCCCTCTGGCAGAACATTGGATGTATGTGCCTATGGCGGGATTCTGGTGGGCATCGCTGGAGATTATCTGGCTGGCCGCCAACAGAAACAAAGTCGCCATTAGAGTGGCCACTATCGCGACTCTGATGCTCTGCATTTTGTTCACGGGCATGACCGCACAACGCAACCAGGACTGGAATGACAACGAAACACTGTTCTCTGCCACCCTCCGTGAAAATCCCAATACGGCACGGGTGCATTATAACCTTGCCGTAACCTATGAGAACATAAAGCGCAACTACGCCGGGGCACGTAGGCACTATGAACAGTATTTGGAACTGCGTACCCGGGAACGAATCGAATCTGGCGCGGAGCCGGGCACATTTACGGGTGACGATGTTGAAGTTCGCTTATCACTGGGCCGGGTGTTGATGAATTCCGGCGAGTATGAAGCCGCGTTGACTGTTCTTGCACCCATGCAACAACTGGCAGAAATTGAGGCATGGCGTCCTGCCGCGGCGCTGGCGACTTTCCAGAGCGGTCAGGCGCTGCTGGCACTGGGCGACATAGGACAAGCCCACCTCTATTTCCAGCAGGCCATGACCATCACCCCCGAACTCGCCACAGAAATCGAGAATATACTCAGCGGCCAACCTTTCTACGAAGGCTATTGAAGTGGCTTTATCCAGAACAATCCTATTTGAGGACATCACAACGTAACACGAAGGCGCCACAGCTGCAAAATCATTTCTCTATCTCTGTGTCCCTTATGTCCCTTAACCCGCTGCCGTTCTCTATTCTTTCAACAGCCATACCTCTGCGGCCTGGGAATGCTGGCGCCAGTTTAAATGGGACTCGTCAAGGGGATCAAATTCAACTACCAGTTTTCCTCCTGCCGTCAACCCCTGCGGCACGGGAAAGTCTTTTATTCTGGGTTCGTAGCACGAGTAAACCAGTGCAAAGCCATTCGCACGGGGACGCGCCTCGCCTTGTCCGCTGATGCGTAGGGTATAGGTCGAATCCTTGTCAAGTCCTTCATAGACCAAAGTCAATGGAAAATTCATGGTGGTTTGCCAGGACAGGCGCGCTCTATTGAATCCGTTATCCTTCCAGGTAGCATCCGGGTTGCCAGCACGTTCCATAAGCGGGTCTGTGTTCAGCCCCTCTTTTCTTTTAAGACGAGGACACTGGCCCACATGGCCGATATTGTCATAAAAGGAACCCGCGCCGGGATGTTCCCAAGTGCCGCGCATCTGCAGTGCGGCAACCTTTTCAGCCTCTTCACCCATTGCGCGTATCTTCTCAAATTCGTCTTCCAGCCACCAGCGGTTGTTGAGCGGATAGTCCAGAAAATCCAGGCTGCATCCCCGTTCGTAACCGCTCGCATGATACTTGTCCACACTACTCTGCAATCCAATGGACTGGTACAGGGCATCAAAAAGTTCCACAATCCGGCTGCGCAGTTCCGGCTGACAGGGTTCTGCAGTCGCCTTGTTCAATATCTCCATAGCCGCAGCAATGGCCACTTCCGAACCCGCATCGGCGTGAGAAAGCACTTCGTTTACATCATCTTCCAGGCCGGTTTCATAGAGCAGACGGTGCCGCGTGTAGGCATCGTAATAGGCGCGCACCAGGAAGGTCTGCCAGCGCCAGTTATCCTTCAATTCCGGCGCTTGTGACTCCAGTTCCTGCCACAGCAACAGGGTGGCCTGCACACCGCCGTTTTCAGCAAGGGAACCCTCCCAGTTTTTCTCAAGGGCAAGTATGCCGTCTGCCGCCTGTTCCGCAACTGCATGGCCGAAAAAGAACCGTGTGTAATCAGTAAGAATTTCACGGACGCCATACTTGGGATCCCAGCCGCATAGAGACCAGACCGCTTTGTTCAAGTCGTCATGAATGCCGTCGGAATAGGTGATGAAACCATCGGTATAAGGCGCAAAGGTATTGTGGATAAATGCGTAATATACGGGTTGCGGGTTGATGGGTTCACGACCCAGGGTGACAGCAAATGCAGGATCCCACCAGGGTACGGGATACTGACAGCGCACCGTGTGCGTGATATCGGGGTAGTGGCGCACGGGATAGTCTTTAGTCAATCGGGCGCGTGTATCCGGCACAGACGGGCTGCCCGGCCCCGACACCAGCCCCCCGAACCAGTCCGGCTTTCCCATCTCAATCCAGTGTTGGATGTCCTCGCACTGTTCAGGACTGAACCATTGCAGAGACAGCCACACCTTTGCCTTTGGATGATGCCGGTGCAGGCGTTTCGCCAAGTCTTCCAGGAAAGGCAGCACCAGTTCCGGCGGATTCGCGCCGGGGTCGCCGCCGGGGAAGAATACGCCCGTCAGTTCCTCACATTCCCGGTACAGCCGTTCGTGTTCCTTCAAATGCGCCGCACGCAACGTCTCATCCGACAGGTCGAATACTGCTGGTGCCCATATCCAATAGTCCAGACCATAGTCCGCGCAGATGGCGCTCATGCGCAGGTTCATGTCCCACCGTTCCACAGGCATGTGCGCAGGCTTGGGGCCGTCCTGAAAGGGGATGTTCTCAATGCTGTTCGCCCCGAACAGCGCCAGTTCGCGGATATACTGTTCATACTGTGCCCCATCCCACATATCGTATGAATTGGCAGTGTTCCTATACCCCAGTTGATGGCCCCGTATGGGATACACAGGGGACGAGGTAATTTCAGGCGCATCCTGTTTATAGAGGGCCTTACCGGGCTGCCAGTCCAGATGTCTAAGGAAATACCCCACGCCATAGAGCAGACCGCGGGCGTCTGCACCGATGACAACCACACCCTGTTCCGTCAGCGCGATTGAAAACCCCTCGGCAGGTAAAATCTTGTCCAGTTTCAGGACGATACAAACCCCGTCGTCGGCAGCTTTTGACGTGACCTGCCATTCCAGACCCGTGCGTTTCTGCACCTCTTCCGTCAATATCCGTACCGCCGTTTTCACAGGTGCCTTCGGCGAGGCAACATCCAGCACCACCGATGCATTGGACACATCCACCGTACAAACCGCACCAGCAAATCCCTGTAACGCAACAACGACACATGCAAAAAGAGCAACGTAGTAAGACATGGCAAATAATTCTCCCGTTAATGGTTTTATCCTGCCAGCATGGTAGAGTGTTGGATAAGGAAAATGCAAGGTGTTGGTGAAACAAAAGCAGGCGCTTCACATTACGGAGGGGGGACATTCCTGTCCCCCGAAGACACTACTGCTTTAATTTTCTAGCGCAGGACATCTACCATCCCGCATATAAAGCAAACAATCTAAAACAGGCGCCATACCGGGCAGCACCGGCGCTCCTGATCCGATATCTATATCCGGTCCGGGAGCACCAGAGACATATCGCACAAATTCAACGTGGCCATCCATAAACAATACATTACACCCGCCGGGAATATGGTTAAAACAATCTTTTGATGGCCCATACGTATCCATCATAACAAATATACTTGATTGAAACATTGCAGCGGCCATCGGTTCATGACGATCTGTTATAAAAAAACGTTCCACCCCTTTTGCTATACGACGTATGGTATCGCCACCACCATTGCCCAAGGATGCCGTTACCGTCAAGTCGCTGTCGGCTACATCCAGAAAATACTGCTGGGGCATTTCAGATTCACTTCCCTCAATCAAAGAAGACAACAGCGTATCCATACCAGCCGCAAACTGAGGTGTCACATAAATGGATTCATTATCTTCAATTGCAGATGCCCCAAAAGATTTCATCATGCTATAAAGTGCAGGGAAATCACTAAGTTTTTGTGCTGGTTGAATATCAAGGCGGTCGAAAACCCAACCAAAATATACATAACTGAAATGGTAGCCCTGATACTTCTCACACAGCCCATTTATGCCCTCTTTTTGAATAGTCTCAATATAGTCATCACGTTCGGATTGCGTAGGGCAATAAAGCAACCCCAAATCCCCTGTCAGGGATGGATACAAAAGTTCTAATTGAGGAATACAAAGCGGTATAAGGTATTCCAAGTCTTCCGACTCTCTGCTCTCCCTTTCCTTTTGCTCGATATGCATGTA
>CAZBNU010000073.1:0-16384 GCA_964493075.1 uncultured Nitrospirales bacterium
TATCATTTTTGATAACCCATTTTTCTCATGTTTGAGAATAAAGGCGGCTCTCTGCATAGCCCCACGCATACAGACACACCCAAAGAAGGGATACAGACCAACAAAAAAGAAAAGGGATAGACCAAACAAATAGAGATAGGACACCACACCAAAAAAGAAAAGGGATTGTTCCCCCCTCCCCTGCTCCCCCGTTGCATCCCTCACACTGTCCAATTTCGCGCGTTCTATATAGAGTGTTATAGTGTAACACTTGGAAGCCCACCGTCTGGCCAGTGGACACCCCGAGGAACAGCCATAGACGCTCCATAGACAGCCACAGGAAGCCCATAAACAGGGCGTAGAGCGTCTATCGTATGCCATTGGATACCTACCCCCCCCCCTAGGGTTAAGCGGCACAGGGGCTCTCTCCGGAGGGGTGCACCGGAAGGGGGGTCTGGTGTGGTATGTATATTCTTTTAATCCCCCACGCACCCCTAGAATTTTCAGAAAACAGCCATGTGGTGGGCAGTGGGAAAACAGTAATGGTGACATTTGTCCCTCAAAAGGTGACATTTGTCGCTTGACATAGTGACATTTGTCCCTTATGGTTTTGGACATGAAAATAAAACGAATAAAAAGCTTAGAGATAAACAGCTATGACTTTGCCGTTAAATGGGATTCAAAAGAAACTGGCGGCTCATTTGATTACAATAAACATGAAATTGTAATTGGCACAAAAGACAACACCGAAAGAGAGATGTTCAACATCATCTGCCATGAGCTGCTTGAAATATGTGCGTGTGAATGTATGTGCAGGTTTATGCGAGGAGATGTAAGTGACGATTATTATTTTATGTACGACCATCGACTGCATGATATAAAGGCAAACATGCTCGCGTCATTGATATGGAAATTTGTGGCATGAAACAGAGATACACGAATTTAGAGATAGCAAAAGCGGCGTACTGCAAAGAGAGTACTGTTAAAAAGGCTGTTGAGAGAGGTCTTGGAGAAAGCCTTGAGGAACTGCTTGGGTGGGTTTTGATGCAGAGATTGAAACAAGAGGGTCTGAGCGGGCTTGATGGGCTGATAAGCCGTGGAGTGGTTGTTAAAGGCACTGAGATTAAGGTTCCTGATAAGAAAGAAGAACTTGAGTACGAGCCTGACTACAGTCAAGTAGAAGGAGAGTGGTAATGAGATGCTGGGAAGCTGAGGATCGGTGTGAGGACTGCCCGAGGGACCATCCTGGTAATGAGTGCAGTGAGTACCTGAAGGAACGGAAACCGAAAAAGAAAGTGGTTGACGAGCCTATAGATTTATCATAAATGAGAATTGTCAGGAGGCTTACTGGTACTTTCATCGCCAGCCTTTCGGGGTGAGTCCGGCATCCTCAAAGCCTTCAAACCGGACAACTTTTAAGGAGAACTATGGATCAGCGAAGCATAGCGAATCAGATTAAACTGCATGGCAAGCTTGACGGGTCATTGTCTCATGCTGTTGCAGGGATAATCTGGGCGGACGTAAAGGCATATGGGAAGTTTTGGGAGAAGGACGGGAAGAAGAGTGAGAGGGAGAAAGCTGACAAAGAGATAGCCAAGCTAAAAGAGCAGATTGAGATTCTCAAAGCTGAGAAAACTGCTGTCAGGAATGAAGAAGAACTGACAAAAGAGCAGGTAGTGGCGATGATTCGCGAGAGTGCAGGGCAGGGAAATGCGGCGAGTCAGAAAATATTGAGTGAATATATCGGGTTAGGGAAGCACGAAGAGGACATGACGATTGAGATGGTAGACTTTTCTGATGCGCCTGACTGGTACAAAACAAAGAAACCGGAATGATAGTCCCTGTATTACCGCCAAGATGGTATCAGATGCCTGTGATGCGAGCATACTCGCAGGGATTTAAGCGTATTCTGTACACTTGGCCCCGTCGTCACGGAAAAGACGTAGTGATGTTCCAGCTTTTGCAGATGGAAGCGTTGAAAAGAGTGGGTAACTACTGGTATTTGTTTCCGACAAGGGCTTGGGCAGAGCGTGCAATCTGGAACAACACGCAGGAAATCATGGTAAACGGGCAAAAAAGGTCTGGAAAACTGATTGATACACTGCTTCCCGATGGGATGACCGTCACAAAACATGAAAAAGATTTAAAGATTACCTACCCAAACGGGTCTGTGATGCAGTTTAGCGGGACGGACTCGTTGGATTTTGTTGGACAGGGCGGTTATGGGTACGGATTAAGCGAGTATTCCCTGCATCGAAACGAAGTAACGAGCTATATCAGCCCGATTCTTGAAGAAAGCAACGGTATTTTGATTCAGCAGGGGACATTGCGGGGCAAAGACAACCACCTTTACAAGAATCTTGTTGCAAATTTGCATAACGAAAAGTGCTTTACGCAATGGTTAGTGCCAGAAATCACTAAACAGTACTACTGGGTTGGAGATGATGTCTGCGTAAATCCTGAATTGCAGGGGCAAATCAACCCTGAGACGGGTAGGGAGTACACAAACATCCAGATGTTGGTTGATGCAGGTGAAGTCAGCTATGCGCTGGCAAGGCAGGAGTTCTTGAACGAAGCTGTGCTTGAAACAGACAGCGGATACTACGCAAGAGAATACAAACTGGCACGTAAGAACGGGGATATAGGCGGTATTGAGTACGATCCAAGGCTTCCGGTGTACACTTTTTGGGACATTGGGAAAGGAACAGCGCAGAAATGTACAGACGCAATGAGTGTATGGTTTGTTCAGTTTCCTGATGATGATTTGCCGAACCCGAAACGAGTAAACATGATTGCCTATGAAGAAAGTTCCGGCAAGGCATGGGCAGAACACGCAAGGATGTTAAACTCAAAAGGGTTTATGTATGGAGGACACTACGCACCGTGGGACATCAACAAGGGCATAGCAGGGATTGACGGGACAAACCTTCAGTGGGCGAAAGAGTGCGGTATTGAATTTACGGCTGTTCCGAGGCGTGGGTTCAGCATAATGAACGCCATTGAGATATGCCGTCGCAGGTGGAAAGGAATGAAGTTTACACACGATTGTAACAATGCTGTAGATAAACTGGCTTCATATCACGAGAAAACAGACCGTAACGGCATTGGGCAGGGTGTACCTGAACATGACATCAACTCGAATTGTGCGGACGCATTCAGGACGATGTGTGAGGCTTTGGACAAGAGGCTTGTTCAGAACCAAATGCTTGGCAGAGACAACATGAGCTGGGTAGATGAGATAAAATTCGATGGATACTTTGATTAAACAGGCAAAAAAAGACTACGCCAAGCACGGAGAAAACTTTGACGAAAAGCTTGCGTGGCATCACGAGAACGGATTTGTGATAGATATACCGTATCTTTTTGCAATGGGATACTTTTATGACAAGAATGAAGATAAGGTGTGCCATGTCACATACATGACTGGAGATATGAGCTTGCTGATTCTCATTGGTGAGAAATTTATACTTGACAAAATTAGTTTTGAACGCAACCTTTCTGGAAAAACAAAGACCTATGATTTTCTCAAACTTGCGAGACGCATAAAATGAATTGCCGCAGAGCATTAAATACAGATTACGAAGAAATCTGCCGATGGTGGACAGCTCGTGGCTGGGGATGTATTCCAATTGAGCTTCTTCCAAGCGGATGGGTAGTCGAGAAAGATGGCAAACTGCTTTGTGCTGGGTTTTTGTACACTGCAAGCAACGCTCCGGTTGGTTATCTAGAGTACATCGTAAGCAATCCTGACAATGGGCTGAAAGAAAATTATAAAGCATTAGATTATTTGATGGAAGAAATTGTGACATTTGCAAAGTACAGCATGATTAAAGCGATGTTTGGCAGGGTTAAACAACGTGGTCTTGAAAAGTTGTACAATAAACACGGATTTAAAACTTGCGACACGCTAACAGATATGTTTTGGGGAGGTATGTAATGGCCGTTGTTAGCTCAATAGTTGCAGGAACAGTAGCGGCTGGAAGCGCAATCGCTGGTGCGGCCGGAACAATAGGCGGTGCTGTGGCTACTGGAATATCTGCACTTGGTGCAGGTTCTGGGCTGGCTGGTGCTATTGGTTCAGGAGTTGCTTATACCGGGGCATCTGCCGGAGTTTCTACACTTGCTGGATATGCTGGTGCTGCTGCAATATATGGAGGATTGGCATACGGAGCATATGGCGCAATGACTCCTGATATACCTGGTGCTCCTAAACCTCCGGCAGAAGTTCAAAAAGGAACAGAAGGAATTCGTCGAGGAGATCTTCAGCGGGAATCAAAAAAAAGAGAACTTGGTGCTCTTTATTTAACAAGAGGCAGTCGGGCAGATGACGCAACGCTTGGCGGTTACACAAAATCACTTGGAGGTTAGTTATGGGCGGAGGAGGCGGAGGCGTAAGCAAGGTTTCTACGGTTAGCCGTAAAACAGAATCAGAATCAACGGGAACTGCTCGAGGTGAAAAGCGCAGGCTTCCAACAAGTATGTTCCAGTCTAGGCAGGCAACGGCTGGCGGCGGTTCAATTTTTGGCGGCACAAAACAAACGCTAGGATAATTTATGGACATTAAAAGCATCGAGCAACGCAGACAAAAAATCTGCACATCGGAAGAATGGGAAAACTTCACAACGATCATTGATGATGTTCGCTGGATGTTTAACCCTGCTTCTGCCCAGCTTCGAGGACAGTCTGAAAAAGGAGCCAAGCTAAACAAACGTCGGGTATCTGTTGTTGGCTCTCTGTATCTTGACAACTACGCAAACGGTATTGTTTCTGAGACAGTAACAAACGGACAGCCGTGGTTCGGTGCAGAGGATGAGTTTAAGATTCAGGAAGATGCAGAGATGTTCACATACATTTCTGACAAGATGCGCAACCGGATTAACCACTCCAATTTTTACGGGCAGTACTACCGTGACCAGAAAGGCGCAGGAATGGACGGCACAAGCTGTTTCTACGTCGAGCGTATCAATGGGAAGCTAAACCATGTGTGTGTGCCCTATGGTTCATTCTGGTTTGTTGAGGACTATCGTGGTCGGCCTGACATCGTGTGGATTGAAAAGAAAACTACCGCAGGGGCACTGGTAAAAGAGTTTGGGGAAGAGAACGTCAGCGACAAATGTCGCCAGAAGTACGAAAAGAACCCTGACGAAGAAGTTTGCATCATTCATTACTGTGCTCCACGAACCAAACTGGACAGTTCCAAAAAAGACGCAAGCAACAAACCGTATATGCTTCTCACTTATGAGAAAGACGACAAGCACATGCTCCGTGAAGGTGGTACTGATAAGCAAAAATTCATGGTTTACCGTGTCAAACGAGTGATGAATGAGTCTCTTGGTCGTGGACCGTGCATTGAAACAGCCTGTGCTATGTCTGCCATTGAAAGAGCAAGCAAAGAATATGAGCGGTGCGCCCGTCTTGCGGGTGTTCCGATTCTTGGAATCGGTGCAAGCATGGGTCAAAACGGGTTCCGATGGTCTAATCAGGAAAACGCATCGCTCCTTATCTACAACGATACTGGAATCAGCGGACCGCCGCAGGCTTTGAACCCACGGACAAACCCTGAATTTATTATGCAGTACATTGAACTAAACAGCGAACAGATGCGTCGCATGTTCTATCTTGACTACTTTAATCCTGTGATGGACAAGAAAAACATCACAGCATACCAGACAAGGGAAATTGTCAGCAAAGCTCAACAGATGGTTGACCAGCTTGTCGGGCCTCTCATTGAAGAACGCCTTGACCCGTACCTTCAGTGGGTATTTATCCTGCTTGGTGAGGCTGGAGAGTTCAAAGAATACGGTCCTTGGGATGAGATTCAGGCAAAAATGAATGGCGGTCGTATAAACTTTGTGTACAAAAGCAAACTGGCAAACGCACAGAAGCGAATTAAGCTGATGGCAGAGCTTGAATATGCCGAGTATGCCGGACAGATTGCACAGTTTATTCCTGATCCTGTAATGCAATACGAGTTTATGGCTCGGACAAACTTCAACAAACTTCCGGAGAAAATCCGCGAAGGAGTCAACGCATCACCCGACATTCTCAGAAATGAGAAAGAGGCCAAGAAGATGGCGGATGCCTATGCTCAGAGCCTTGCACAGCAACAGCAACAAGACAACATGGTTAAGATGGCAGACGCGGCAAGTAAAGGCGGAAACGCCCCTGAGCCTCGTTCGCTTACGTCTCAAGTAATGTACGGAGAATAAGATGGAAGAACTAAAAGAACGCCTTGGCCGTATCAAACGGCTTATGGAGAATGACGACTTTCTCAAAACTAAGAATGAGATTGATGCAGAGCTTGGGCTTAATCAGCCGTCAGCCGCATTGATGAAAGCAGGAATTGATCCGGCTGTGCTTGGCATCCTTTGCGGGATGCGTGACTACAGCCGTCACTGGGATAATCTGGCAACAATGCTTGAAACCCAAATAGAGCAACAAAAAACAGAGGAGAATATAGATGAGTGAAGAAGTAACGGATACCGCACCCGAAACAACGGAAACTGCGCCCGCCGAAACGACCGAAACGACGCAGGAAGTTAGCACAGCGCAAAGCCTTCTTGACGTGTTTAAAAGCAAAGCACCTGAAGGTGCGCCGACAGGTTGGCTTGAGAAGATCAAAGACGAAGACAGCCTCGTAAAAACGGTTTATGCCGCACAGAGCTTGATTGGGAAGAAAGGCGACATCCCTGCCGAGGATGCACCGGACGAAGTGCGACAGGAATTCTGGAATAAACTTGGAGCCGACAAAGTAGCTCCGCTGGATCTGCCCGATTTTGGTGAAGAGTTTGGCGACATGGGAGCAGAACTCAAAGAATACTACGGCGGGATTTCTGAAAAAGTTGCTGAGATTGCCAAGACGGTAGCTCCTACATCAAAGAATGTACCTGATCTGATGAACAAGGTTTTGGAATCATTCATCAAAGAAGATGCAGAAGCCGCTCGTGTAGCCAAGTTTGAACAGCAAAAGCAGATGAAAGAGCAGTTTGAAACGGTTGCTAAGAAAGCAGGACTGTCAACAGACCAACTCAATCAGGAAATTGAGCAGGTCAAAGGCAAGTACGGATGGGACGACAGCACATCAATCGCCGAGCTTCTTCTCACTCTTGCGAAAGAAACCAGCAACTCAAACACATTGCAGGACGCACACCTGAACAACACGATGGAAGGTCTTGACAGTCAGTTTGAGCACGAAAATGCTGTGCTTATTGACATGGCAAAGAAAAATGTTTCTGGGGTTGAGTACGACAGCCAGTTGGCAAAAGTACAGAAGCTGATGGAAAAAATCTCAAATTTGCAAAAAAGAAGTTGACAGTAGTTCTCACTTATGAGAATTACAAAGCGACGAGGATGAACGGATACCTCTCTCATTTATGAGAAAGCCCGCCATTCAGGTCAGGTCGAGCGGACTAGAAACGCAGGCAAGACCCCTCCTGTTGAGGGATACTCAAACCGAAAGTGAGCGAAAGCTCGTTTAACGTAACAGTAACCTTAACAGGAGAAAAACAATGGCATATGAATTCGAAAATGTAATGCCTACAAAGGCATTTGAGTCGCAACTGCGACAACTTCCTGAGAGCACTAAGTCTCTCTTCCCGTTCGGTATGAGCATGGGCCAGAAAACTGGTGAAGAAGCATACTTCAATCAGTTTGGTTCGATGGTCGCCCGCAAGGGACGCGTCCGCAAAGGCAAACATGAGAAAGACGATGGCGTCTACAAACGTCGGCGTGTTACTCCTGACTTTGCTTATCTGGCAACTGACCTTGACAGCAAAGACGCTGTTTCGTCACTTGTCGATCCGAAGTCTCAGCTTGCAATGCAGGTCAAACATGCGCTGGTTCGTCAGATGTCTCAGGACTTCGTGACTGCCGCGTTTGGTACAGCCTACACTGGTAAAGCTGGTGGAACATCTGAAACCTTCAGCTCAAGCGACATCGTTGCTGTTGATGAAGGTGCGTCTGCTTCTACTGGTCTGAATGCTGACAAAATCGTGTATGCGGTTGAAAAAATCCAGAATGCTGGGTTTGACCTGTCCGACCCGATGAATCAGCTTACGCTCGTTATGGGGCCGCGTCAGTCCTCTGATGCTAAACTTGACAGCGTTCTGAGTAACTATGACTACCTCAGTGGTCGTATTCTGTCAGGGATCAACATCAATGACGGGTTCATGGGTATCAGCAACGTCGTAACTGACGCAATGTGTCCCTACGCTAACAACGATGCAGATGGTGTCAACTCCTCGTGGACTGACAATGGTCTGGCTCAGGACGACACTGATGGCAACGACATTCGCATGGCGTTCCTGTTTGTTAAGTCCGCCGTTGCTCATGCAATGTGGGAAGACCCGATTGTTCGCGTTGACGAACTTCAGGAACAGCACTATGACTGGCAGCTCTACAGCCGTGTTCAGTACGGGATTACCCGTATGTACGAATCTGGCGGTATTGTTGGTATTCTGTGTGACCAAAGCCCTGCGTAATTAAATGAGGGGGAGGCAACTCCCCCGCAAATAGGAGACTTATTATGAAGAAACTTGTATGTTTAATCGTGGCACTTGGTGCTATCTCGGCTTTTGCCGTTACCCCGTCTGACTATTCAGATCAGCTTGACCTTCTACGCGGCGGCGACAGCGTTGCTCGCACGGATTCAGGTGAAGTTGTTGTGAAGTATTTCACGTACACCACTACTGCAATCAGTAATGCTACTGTTGCTCTTGTTGAGATTCCGGCAAATGCTCGAATCATCGGCGGCGCAATTAAGTCTACCGATATGGGTGGTTCTGAAGTACTTGACTTGGGCCTGATTGGTGCTAATGGAAATGGATACATTGACGATACCGACAGCACTGCTGACGACGTTGACCTGTTCCTTGATGGTGTAGCTAACCCGAACGACAGCGGGTGGGACACTGGTGGGGCCGCAGGCGGAATCGGTGAAGCAAATGCTACCTATGCGTCGTTTGACAAGAACGTATATTTAGCTGTTACTGCACCGTCTGGAGCCGCGATCTGGGTTGCCGACAAGGTAATTTCCGGTTGGGTTATGTACATAAAGCCGTAACACACATAAGGGGAGGAACACAAACTCCCCTGTTTATTTTAAAAAGGAGCCGCTATGAGACTGAACGAAGTCGAAATCTGCAATACAGCAATCGGACTATGCGGTTCAACAGACTGGATACAAGCCCTGACGCAAGACAGCGTTGGGGCTAAACGCTGTGCTCGTTTTCTACCGATGGCAACTGAAAAGGTATTGAGAAAGCACGACTGGAATTGCGCCACTGAAACCGCACAGCTTGCGCGGAACACCGCCGCACCTGATTTACTTTACGATTACGCCTACTCTCTTCCGTACAACTGCATCCGAATGATTGATGTGTACGGAGACAGTGATTTCTATAGCCCCTACGACAGATGGAAAGTGCGCGGTCGTGACATTCATACTGATTTAGATGAAGTTTATATTGAGTTTATCGCAATGCCAGAAGATTACCGCGAGCTTGACGTACTGCTTGCTGAAACGATTGCTTATGAGCTGGCAATGATGTTGGCTCCTACATTGATGAAAGACCCGCAGATGTTCTCTATTCTCAATTCTGCGAAACAACGGGCATACGTTGAAGCGCAGGCAATCGACACACTTGAAAACAAATACGCAAACACTGAGAATGTTGTTTGGAACGATGCTCGTGTAAACTGGACAAGCTAAGGAGATACAATGACGCTTAAAGAGTGGGCAGAACAAAACGGGAAAACGCTTGAAGAAGCGTATGAGTTGACTGGTCTAACGCATTGGAAGCAGACCGTACCGGAAGAAATTGCGCCAGAAGAGATAGAGCCGAAAAAAGTAGTTGAGCCTGTGGTTGAAAAGACGGAATCTCAGAAACGCTATGAAAGCACACTGAAGCGAGTCAAATACGAAGAAGAAAAACTCAAAAAATATCTTGGAACAAATAGCCGCAGATATTTAAAATACGTTTCAGACCACAGAAAATATATCCCTGAAGCATACGAAGAAGTAAAAGCACAAATCAATCGGTCGCTATGAAAACTTTTTTAGCCATTCTCCTTACTGCGGGTACGGTTTGCGCTGAACAATCAATACTCAATACGTTTACAAGTGGAGAGTTAAGCCCTCACCTTGACGCTCGTGTTGATTTTGAAAAGTATCGCTCTGGTTGTAGGACGCTGGAAAACTTTGTTGTGCTTCCGTATGGCGGGGCACTAAAGCGACCTGGTACACAGTACGTTGCAGAAACTAAATCTAACGGTGTAGCCAGACTTGCCTCGTTTGCCGTAGGCGTAGACCAGACATATATCATGGAGCTTGGGGAAAAATACATACGCTTTTATTCTGATGGTGTACAGCTTGTTGATTCCGGTAATGTGCCGATTGAAGTAACAACCCCATATGGTGCAGATGATGTATTTGAGGTTCAGCTTGCTCAATTTGCAGACACGGTTTATATGGTTCACCCAGACCATCCGGTTCAGAAACTTCAGCGCACAACGACTGCTCCGACTTTTACTATTGCCGATCTTGAATTTGACTGGCCTGCTACAATTGAAGAAAACCTCACAGATACCACTATAACGCCATCAGCGACCACTGGAAGCGTAACCTTAACCGCAAGCTCTGCCATTTGGACAACAAACCATATAGGCTCTGATTGGGTGCTTAGAAGCCCTAATGAGGACAACAAGATTGAGCTAGATGAGTCTGGAGCAGGAACATTTACAAGTGCGGTAATCAACGTAGAGGGTGAATGGAACTTAATTGTAAAAAATATTCACGCATATGAAACGCTTACATTACAGATTTCAGAAGATGGTGGAAACACATGGGGTGACTTCAGAGAATATGGAGATTTGGAAAGTACAGACTATGACCGTTCGGGTCTTGAATCGGAGCAGGGCATTAAATACCGCATGGTAATGACCACAACGACAAGTACGGCTGATGGCAACAAGGCCGGAGGCTATGCTAGGTTTAAATCAGAAGAACCATACGTTAATGGATTTGTCACAATTACAAACTACACCAGCGCAACGCAGGTAACAGCTGTAGTGCAGAGCGAGTTAGGAAGCACAGAAGCAACTGAGATTTGGTATGAAGGAGCATTCAGCGACGAACGAGGCTACCCCAGAACTGTAGAGTTTTTCCAGAATCGGCTTTGGTTTGGCGGGACTTCATATCAGGTTAATACTTTGTGGTGTTCTGCAACAGACGACTACGAAAACTTTAAGACAGGAACCTTTGACGACTCTGCACTACAGATTTCCGTAAACTCAGACAATATTATTGAGTGGTTGCTTGCTCGAAACCAGCTTTTCATCGGAACGCTTGGCGATGAGTGGATTGTAGACGGTGGAGACAGCGGAACGCCTGTAACTCCGACAAGCATCCTTGCCCGCAGACAGACTAGCTTCGGCTCTAAAGACGGCATTGATGCGCTTATTGCTTCTGACAGCATTGTTTATTTGCAACGTCAGGGGCGTAAACTTAGAGAGTTTGAGTACAGCTTAGAGGCCGATGCTTATAAATCGGTAGACATTACCCTGCTTGCAGAGCACATCACAGAAGGCGGAGTTGTTCAGATCGCAGAACAGCAACAGCCAGAGCCTATCATCTGGTGCGTGCGTGGTGACGGTGAGCTTATCGGCATGACGTACAACAAGCTACAGAACGTGTATGGCTGGCATCGGCACACCACAGACGGAGATTTTGAGAGTGTTGCTGTAATCCCGACAGAGGGAGAGGACAGAGTTTATGTGGTTGTGAACAGAGACAACGGGCGATACATTGAATGGTTCCGTCCGGTGGAATGGGGCAATGATGATGATGCTTGGTTTGTAGACAGCGGGTTGGATTATGATGGAGGCGATTCCGTTACGATTACTGCTTTTACATCTGGCACAAACAGCATTTATGTAACGTCTGATTACGGCCCCGTAAACGGAACGTACACATACAACAGCCAAACAAACGGCTATGGAATGTGGATAAACGGAGCAGATAAGATTCTGCGTGATACGAACTGGCTGATTTATGACTCAACGAATGTTGCATATATCAGCACGGATGATGTTGCATATCCTTGGCTTGCAACAAATTGGTATCCTGTCGCCTATACAACAACATCTACAGACGCAATGCCAGCCGGACTGCAAGGAACTGTCTACTGGTATGACAGAGGGTCTGTAGAAAATGGTGAGATTGTCTTGTACGACCCGACAGATACCTATGCCTATTGGAACAATGGAACTGGCTGGATTATTTCGGCGGTTGCAGACGTTGGCAGTAGCCCGACTGATTATTTTGCAACATTCCCAAACCAGCCGACAATTACGGATGCTGGCGGATACGCGCTAACCTACACCAGCATTGATGCAACAACAACAGAAGTTAACTTATGCACCGGAACGCCGACCGACGTTGTGATTCCTGAAACAGCAGACGGTGGAAGAACCGTTGTTTCTATTAGTGGCAATGTATTTCGATCCCGCACAAGCCTGACATCAATCAGCTTTCCAGACAGCCTGACCTCAATTGGCGATAGTGCATTTCGAGACTGCACAAGCCTCACATCAATCAGCCTTCCAGACAGCCTGACCTCAATTGGCAATTATAGTTTTGCCAACTGCGAAGGCCTAGACTATATTTACTTCTATGGAGATGCTCCAACTGTCGGGATATTTGGGTTTGTAAACGTTGGGATAGGCAAGGCCTATTACAAAGAAGGTGCAACAGGGTTTACCAATCCTTGGAAAGGTCTGGAAACCGTTGAGTTTCCAACCGATGGGGCAATTGGTTTTGGCTCATGGTCAGGCACAATCACAATTAGCGAAGAGTCAGAAGCAACAGGAACCGCTACACTCAGAAATGCGCCTCTCGTAGCTACCGCCACTAATACCTTCTCGGACGGCGACAAGCTTTTGCTCAGTGGACAAGGTGGATTGTCTTTTGCAGGATACGGAGACGGAATTTTTGTTGCCACAAACTGCACAGCAACGAACTTCAATATCCTGTATAAAACAGGCGACGATGTGTTTGCGTCTGGAACATACACGGGAGGCGTTACCGCTACCGAAGTTCAGAACACCTTCACTAACGTATCCCACCTTGCCGGACAAACGGTTTCAATCTTTGCAGACGGAGGGGTATGGCCTGCCGCTACGGTGTCTACAAACGGCGTTCTCACCACACCCGACTATCACAACAGGGTTATAGCCGGATTGCCCTACACGGCGCGTTTAAGCCCCATGTACATCGACATAGTGAACAGCCAGGGTTCTAGCTACGGAAAGACAAAAAGCCCGTACAAGGTTCACTTCCGTGTCAAAGACAGCGGGGTGTTTCAGTATGGCTCAACGACCAATGCTTTATACGATGTCACAATTAGAGGCGACACTCTTCCCGCCGGACGGCCTGTTCCGTTCTCTAGCGGGGATCCGACTACAAAAATGATTGATACAGCCCCGTCAACTGCGCCTGAATTTTGGGTTGTCAGCGATAAGCCCTTACCGTTAGAGTTGCTTAGTTTAACAATATACACAAAAGTATCGGAGTACAAATAATGTGGGGAGCGTTAATAGGCGGATTAGTTCAGGGAATTGGCGCGTATTCTAATGCTCAGTCGCAATCCTCACAACTTGATTTCAACTCAAGACAATCCCAGTTAGACGCACAGATTGCCATTCAAAACGCAGATGCACAGGCAAAGGCACTTCGGAAATACGGCAGACAGCTTTCGGGAACACAGCGTACACGCAGAGCAATCAGCGGAATAAGGCTTGAAGGAACTCCGCTTGAGGTTATGGCTGATACGATTGAAAACATCGAGCTTGATGCGATTTCTATGCGTCAGCAGGGTGCTTTCAGTGCAGGGCAAGCTCAAATCATGTCTAAATATCAGAGCGGAATGGCAGGACAAACCAGAACAGCAGGAACGATAGGACTTGTAAGCGGGATTGCTGGCGGGATGAATTCAGCAGGAATGTTTTCTTAGGAGAGACAATGGCACAAATACCGACATATGAACGCAATCCGCAGGCTCAACAGCTTGGAGGAACGTCTAAATTAAGCGTAAGCGGCAGTCCTGTGGCGCAGGCGGTTGGACAGCTTGGCGGTCAGATTAAGGACATCGGGGCGCAGTTTGTGCAGAAGCAACAGCAATTGCAGGATTTAGGAGCTTCATCGGACTACATCGTTACCGAAAAAAAAGCTTTTGCCGATGCTTATGCTCTTTGGGATCAGGCAATGCTGGCTCCAGACAATACGTTAAGAATTGAAGATAAGCCTCAGTTTGTCAGAGAAGAGGTTGAACAGACGCTTGGACAATACGTTCAGGATATTGAGGCAAGCGACTTACAGAAACAGCGAATTCAGAACCGCTATCAGCAGAGCTTTGCAGAGCTTGAGGTGGGGCTTCAAAAAGAAGTGGCATTGCGTCAGGCAGAGCGATACAAAGTTCAGACTGAAAATGCAGTCAATGAGCATATTATGTCAGCCCAAGACTCGCTTGTTACTGGAGATACAGAAGCGTTTGATTCACATATGAGCAAGGCGCAAAACCTGCTGACGAGACTTGAAGAAGCAGGAGCCGCAACGCCACAGCAGGTTGACGGAATTATGAAACAAGGCTGGTATTCTGCTACAGCACGGATACTCGCATCTTCTCAATCAACTCCAATGGTTGACGAAGCGATTGACATGATTCAAAACTCAAAAGAAAAATACACTCCCGGACAGTACCAAGAGGTGCTACGCATTGCAGAAACGCAAAAAAGAAACATTAAAGCATCGTGGCTTAACACAATGTCATCTGCTCTTAAAGATAAAAATGCAACACCAGAACAATTAATTGACTTAGCGCAACGCGCAGAAGATGAAGCCGGTATTACCGGGATGGTAGACCTTGTAAAACAAACAATAATGCAAGATTTTTCTGCAATGCGTGTCAGTGAAAAAGAAGCCGATGAAGAAATAGTAACTGGTGTTAGAGAAGCCGTTGCAACAACCCCTCAAGATGCTCAGGATGCCGTTGAAAACTACATCAATGCAAAAAGAGACAACCTTTGGGAAAAAGCACCAACCGCAGAAGAAATACAGGCAGATTTTTCAAATGTGATTGAAACAGTACTTAATGCCAATATCCCAGACATAAGAGTAAAACAGCTTATGCTTTTAGATGTGTTAGAGGCTTGTGAATCAAAAATGGCTGTAGATGCAAAGCGCGGACTTTCTCAGTGGGAAGCAACGGCTGTTACTAAAAAACGTCAGCAAGCATATAAAGAAGTTCGTTCAGTTTACAATTCTCTTGTAAAAGCTACTGGCAATCAGGACAGATACCGAGGGCTTCCAGAAACAATGTATACTATAATGCAAATTTTAGGAGAACAGCCAGATGCAGACATAGCAGAAATAACAAAATCTGTTTTGGCTGATACGATTGCGGAAACAACAAGACTTTCTACGCAGTCTCTACTGAATGCAAACATGAGTGCTAAAAGCATTGCAAAACGTCCAGACACAAATGCGCTTCGTTTTGACAGCATAGAAGAAGCAAACAAAGCAAACATACCTGTCGGTGCAACCGTAATTATTGATGGCGTTGAATATGTAATGGAGGCTGAATAATGCCGCTTGTCCCTAAAAAAGGAAGGCTTGTTCCTGTCAAACAAGATGCACCTGACGATCAGATGTATCAGATGCTTTCTGCTCCGCTTGAAGGTGATGCAGAAATAACTTCCCGTGAAAAATACCGTAGCTATGCACAGCAGAAGTTCGGGAAGGACTTTTCAGACGTAGAACTTGATGCAATGCACAATTCTGTTTACGGGCAGGATGCTTCGTACAGCTCTACCATTACCAATCTTTCAAATGTCTATGCCGTAAAGTCAGGTGGAACGGTTAAAAACGTTCCTACAGTTAAGTCCCCAACTATTGGAGACTATTTTAGGCTTGCTACAGGAAGTTCTGCAAGAGGATGGCTTTCTGGAGCTGGAGGAATAGCAAGGGCAAGAGCAGAACTTTCAAATAAATTTGTGAATTTGGTTGGTCAAGCTACTGGGGAAAATTATGCAAAAAAGATTTTGCGTGGGCTACAGACAATAAATCCAATTCTTGGAGTATCAACATCAAAAGATCCAGAATTCGACAGGTTAGTAGCAGAAGATTTAGACAAAAGAGCAAAAGAAGGATATGAGTTTTGGGCTGGTAATGTATCTAACGACGTAAAATCAAGCATTGGTGGTAAAGCCGCTGGCGCACTTGGAGAAATTCCTAATATTTCCATAACTTTTCCAAGAGCAATACCCGATTTTTGAGAAATTTCAATAGGTCGTACTTGCCACATCTCATTAAAAGACTTAAAATCATGATTATAAAGAATACGAGCACGAT
>CAZBNU010000073.1:16394-17733 GCA_964493075.1 uncultured Nitrospirales bacterium
TATTTTAATGTTTTTAAGTCCCTTTACTGCTCCCGTTGGAATGGGAATGAATTACGGACGTATGTTTGATGAGGGATACAAGTCTGCTCTTGAATCTGGAAAGACAGCAGAACAGGCAGGCAACATTGGTCTAGCCACAATGGCAATCAATGGAACACTCGAAACCCTAATAGACCGTTTAACCGCAGGAATCGGTGGCGATTTGGTCAGATTTGGCAAGCCTGCTACGCTCAGAGAAGGCATGAAGCGTATTGGATTGACCGCCGCAAAAGGGCAAGGAGTTGCCGCTACAGAGTTCTTAACAGAGATGGCACAGAGCGGAGTAACACAGAAGCTAGCTACAGGCTCCATAAACGCCCGTCAAGCCGTTGAAGAGGGTTTATACGGGTGGTTTGTCAGCACAGTGACCGGAGGGCTTATAGGGGGTGCCAGAGCCGTTGACATGACCACACAGAAAAACGGCTTTGTTGAAATTGGATTTACAGAAGAACAAGCTGATGCGCTGATTGACAATTTATCCAAGACGACAAACGAGCAGGAAGTCAAAGAAGTGCTTGCTGAAGCATCGGACGAATTGATGGAGGGCTTTGGTCAAGAGCTGGCACAGACGGAAGAAGTCCCCACTGTTGAGCAAGCCCCTGTAGAACAGACCGCCACCGCTGTGGAGGCGCTGGGGGAGCAGGAACTAAAAACAACAGACCTCCCGCAACAGGCACAGTCAGATGCAAAAGACATTGGCGCAAAACAAGAAGACACCTGGGTTCTTGAGCAGCGAAACGTGTCGCAGTTGTTTAATAACAGCATGGCAAATATGCTTGAGGACGTTGGCACAGAAGGATACGACATTGATTCTTTGATTGCCAACATCAAAGAAAATGGAATTAAAGAGCCGATTGTAATTTCAGAAGTTGCTGGTCAGCCGGGATTTTATGATATTGAGGGTGCGCATAGACTGTATGCCGCTAGAGAGGCTGGCCTTGAAACTATCCCAGTTTATGTTAAACAACCCACCCCTCAGCCCCCGCAAGAAACGCCTTTTGAGCGTCCGCTAAAACCGCAAGGCTCAGAAATCATTACGCCGGAAGACGTTCATTCTTATCAGGGAATGAGTCGTCAGGAACTTGAAACTATTTTCCCGCAGACAAACGAGCAAAACGTTCAGATGGTTAATGCCATTTTAAATCAGGATGGCTCTGCCTTTTCTCAGGTTAATCAGGGAATAAAAGGCGTTGAGGCTGAACAGACACAAAAAGAAGCTCGTCGTCGTCCTGTAGAGGACATCATTCAGTTTGACAAAGCTACCGATGCAGATCGCGAGGCATATCGCCTTGCATCTGAA
>CAZBNU010000074.1:0-3482 GCA_964493075.1 uncultured Nitrospirales bacterium
AACCTGAAAAATGCGTCAGCATGGTTCTGGATGATATAGTGTTGCTGTAATAAGGATAGCATCTTGTCATGCGACGCATTTTCCCTTCACTACAACAGTATTTGGCTTTTATAGCACAACTGCCTGACACACTGCTGGGCAGGCTGGACGATTTTTTTGATCGTCTGCGGCACCGCGGTCTTGGTGACTGGCCGCTGGCGCTGTTGTTGCTCTCACCCGCTCTTTTAATTTTGTCCGTATTTGTTCTATTCCCCATGGGCAGCACCTTTTATATGAGTCTGTTTGGTGGGCGGCATGGCATGGGTGATTTCGTCGGCATGTCGAATTACCTGACCGCCTTTCAAAAACCGGAATTCCGCAGTAGCCTTTTGGTAACCATCTACTACGTACTGGGCGTTGTGCCCCTTTCCATGTTCATCAGTTTTCTGATTGCCTATGGGCTGTATAAAATCACCCTTGGCCGCGGGCTGTTGCGCACCATCTATTTCCTGCCGTACATTACTTCTGCCGTGGCGGCGGCCATGGTCTGGCGCGCTATCTTCAATCCCCAGTCCGGCGTCATCAACCTGCTGCTTGGCTACGCAGGTGTGGAGCCGTTGAACTGGCTGCTTGAACCGCGTGGGGTTTTATTTATTTTGAGCAATGGTTTTATTCCCGCTTCCTGGGGGCCAAGTCTGGGTCTCGTCTGCATCATTCTGTTTGATGTATGGCATGGTTGCGGATTTATGGTTGTGGTGTTTCTGGCCGGGCTTACCGCTATGCCCCGTGAACTTGAAGAAGCAGCGCGTATTGATGGGGCAAACGGCGCACGGATATTGTTGCATGTAACCCTGCCGCTGCTCTCCCCCACCATTTTCTTCCTGCTTATCGTAAGCGTCATAAAATCATTCCAGGCCTTTAACAGTTTCTATGCACTCACCCACGGTGTTGGCATGCCGGGCGTCCAGAACCTGATCCTGTACCTGTATGTGCAGTTTTATGAATACGGTTATTGGGGATACGGAGCCGCGATTGCCACCCTGTTGATGGTGGCCATTGTGCTGTTGACGCTAATCCAATGGCGACTGCTTGGAGAAAAAGTGCATTACTCATGAAAGTGAAGCGCATACTTTTATATCTTATATTGGCTGTGGGAGCGTTCGTAGCACTATACCCCTTCCTATGGATGGCGGGAGCGGCATTGAAAACGCATTCTGAAGCCACCACCGCCACGCTGGCTTTCTGGCCAAAATCACCGCAATGGCAGAATATCCGGGAAACCTTTTCGGCTGCGCCTTTTGCACGATACTTTTTCAACTCCTTTTTCGTTTCCTTAACCGTATGTTTTTTCGTATGTCTTACGGCGATCATGGCTGGCTATGCTTTTGCGCGACTACATTTTCGTGGACGCAGCCTTCTTTTTGCCCTTACGCTAAGTTCGATGATGGTGCCTTTTGAAGTCATGTTCATCCCCAACTACGTGTTGATTACAAAACTGGGCTGGTATAACACCTATGCAGCGCTGATAGTGCCGTGGTGCGCCAATGCCTTTTCAATTTTCCTGATGCGGCAGGCGTTCCTCGCGCTCCCAAACGATTACTATGACGCTGCCGTCGTGGACGGCTGTGGTCACCTCCGATTCCTGGCCAGAATCGCGATCCCACTGGTAAAACCGATGTTGATTACAGTGGCGCTTTTTGCCTTCCTGGGAAGTTACAATGCCCTGTTGTGGCCCCTGATTGTGACGTCATCCGAAGCCATGCGCGTGGTGCAGGTGGGCTTGACTTTGTTTAATAGTGACGCTGGCCTGAAACTAAATCTGCTCATGTGCGCTTCCATGATTGTTATTATGCCGTCTTTACTTTTATACTTTGTGGCGCAACGCTATTTTGTGGAAAGCGCCGTCAGCGCAGGTATAAAAGGATAAACAATGCGATACATTTGCCTTTCTGTCTTTCTCCTATCCGTTGTTGCGTTCCTCCCAACAGGATGCGACAACAACACCTCAGAACCAACGGGCTTCCTGCCTGTTGACGATAAAGCGGCGGTTTTCTGGGACCGGCAAACCACGGAGAGCGCGGAACTGCTGCGCACCATGACGGAGGCGTTTAATCAGGAATGGATCGGTATTCCGGTCAAAGTGGAACGCGCCGGAACGTACTCTGATATTTTCCGAAAAATCACAGCGGGCATCCAGGCAAAACGTCTTCCGGCAATGGCGGTATCCTATGAAAGCATGACCAACGAGTATATCCCTACGGGCGCCGTGGCGCCGCTGGACGATCTGGTTTCTGATCCGGAAATCGGTCTTAGCGTGGAAGAACTAGCCGACTACTACCCCACGATGCTGGAAACCAACCGCTATAAAGACTATGGCAATCGGTTGTATTCTTTTCCATTCGCCAAAAGCCTGTTGATGCTGTACTTCAACAAACGGGTTCTGGAAGCGGCGGGCATTGCGTCACCGCCTGAAACCTGGGATGACTTCCTCGCACAATCCCGGTTGATCAAGGAGCGCACCGGCAAATATGCCCATGCCATTCATGCGGATTGTTCCACCATCAACGGCATGATTTTCAGCATGGGTGGCGACGTGCTGGAAGAAAAAACGACCCTGTACGACAGCCCTGAGGCGCTGGCGGTATTTCAAATTATCGAAACGCTCTATACCGAAAAACTCGCCTACCTGATTGCCCCGGGTTCTTATGATGACAATGTGGCCCTGTCAAAAGGAGACATTGCATTTGTGCTGCGAAGCAGCTCCGGGCTTAGCGACATGATGCTGCTGATGGAAAACGATCCTGATGGCTGGGGCCTTACACGCATCCCCCAGAAGCAACCGGAAACCCCGGCAACCGTGCTGTACGGACCGAATATCTGTCTCTTTAATACGACCGAAGAACACAAGCGGGCTGCATGGGCATTTGTGAAGCACTTCACCGCCCCGGAATCCGCCGTGCGCTGGTCTTTGGAAACGGGATACCTGCCTGTGCGTAAAAGTGCGCTGGACCATCCCGACATGCTCGCCTTTTGGGAGAAATGGCCCGACAACCGTGCGGCGTTTGACTGCCTCAGTTTCGCGCGGCCTGAACCCAATATCGCAGGATGGCAACAGGTGCGCGACCTTGCCGCGCGGGCCGTCACCGAAATTATGACCGGGATGAAAACAGCAGAAGAAGCAGCAAACACCCTGAAACAAGACGCAGATCGGGCCCTTGCACAAGTAACAGCCTCATAATGTTTCTTAGATTACAAGTGTCCGTTGTGTCCTTCTGCGAACTCTTCAAGCGCCTCTTCAACCATAATCTTGTGGTCCCGCTCAAATAACTCACGATCGGCTTGGCGACGAAACATCTTGCGCCGCTCATGGTCAATAGGCGAAGCAGGACGTAAATCGCGCCGGTCTATGCCGCTGCGTCTGTCAACCTGCCATTTACCCTCTTTGTCTTTGTAGTATCCTGGACGCACTTCCTCACTCATTGGCAGTTCCTCTCCTAATGTTA
>CAZBNU010000074.1:3582-17229 GCA_964493075.1 uncultured Nitrospirales bacterium
GCACAAGCATTGCAGGCGGTACTTTTTGAACATGGGTGTCAAACCTATGTGCTTGACGGCGACAACATACGCCACGGCTTGAACAAAGACTTGGGTTTTTCCCCTGAAGATAGGGAAGAAAACATTCGGCGTATCGGTGAAGTGGCAGCTTTGATGATGGATGCAGGCATGATTGTCAGCACTGCCTTTATCTCGCCCTATCGCGCAGACCGGGACAAAGCACGTTCTCTTTGCGGTGACCGGTTTATTGAGATCTACGTTGATTGTTCGGTTGAAGTGTGCGAAAGCCGCGATCCGAAAGGTCTCTACCAAAAAGCCCGGGAGGGAAAAATTCCGGAGTTTACCGGAATCAGTGCCCCTTATGAAGCACCGGTAAATCCGGAACTTGTGATCAATGCTGCAGAAAAGTCTGTTGAAGCGTGCGTCGGCGAAGTGATTGCCTACCTGCAGGACAAGGGCATACTCAAACAGGATTAGGCCCGCACTGGGCAAAAACGTTGTACGCTCTTTTCCGATTTCGATTTCGACCTGTTGTACGAAGTCTATGTCCAAATCGAAATCCAAATCCAAATCGTTTTGCATTGCCTTTCTTTTGCCAATCGTCGCCCGCAGCAGTCAAGGGTCGCAAGAACAATTCCGCGGTAGTGCATTCGCCAGTTTTTTGATGTTATCATTTTTTCTGTGTATTATATAATCGAAGAATTCGAAGATTCGTCGTAGGCCAATTACATCATGCAGTTCACAGGAGATTGACCATGTCAGAAATCGTGCTGGGAACAGGGCAAAAGCAAACGTTGCGCAATATTCTGCGCCTAACGGAAGCGGTGATAAATAAACGCGAGGGCCAGCCCAGACGGATTCGCTTATGGACCGAGGACGTGGAAATTGAGGCCTGCCGCACTGAATTCAAAGGGGACTTCGAAAATTATACACTTCGTTTTCCCAAGGAAATGATTGACGAGGAAGAACTGAAGGAGTGCCTGGAAAGTTATCCCAATGAACTGGCGGTGGAAGAAGACAGTCATGTCTGGCGGATTGTTGCACCGCCCTATGAGACCGAATTTACGCCCAAGGTTCTTGAGGCGCTTAATAAACTCAGTATGATTGTTCAAATGCCGGAGGTGTGGCGTGCTGAGGGCTTTGATTTTCGCATTGACAAAATCAATATTGAAATGCTGTTCCACGCCATGGTGCAGTATCGCGCCAGCGATGTCCACCTGTCTGCGGGACTCAATCCCATTTTCCGAATAGATAATGACACCCGCTTTTCAGAAATCATGACCCCGCTTTCCAGTGCGCAGATCAGCGAGCTGATTCGGCGGATTGCGCCAGTCGGTTTTTTTGAGGAGTTTGAAAACTACAAGCAAACCAGTTTCAGTTATCACCAGGCAGGCGCAGGCTATGCCCGCGTTTCGGCTTTCATGAAAAATGGCACGCCCCACTGCACGTTCCGCTACCTGCCTGAAAAAATCCCGTCCTTTGATGAACTCCACATTCCTGTCGAACAATTGCAAGCCCTTGCAGAGACGCCACGGGGGCTCATATTGATTACGGGGATGACCGGAAGCGGCAAAACCACCACCATGGCATCGCTCATTGACTGGATCAACACACACAAAGCAGCGCATATTCTTACCATTGAAAACCCGATTGAATTTGTGCATACCAACAAGAAATCCGTTGTATCGCAGCGTAGCATTGGTCCTGACGTGGGTTCTTTTGGCGAAGCCGTTACAGGCGCATTGCGCCATGATCCCGATGTTATTCAGATTGGCGAAATGCGCGACCCTGACACCATCCGGTCTGCCATTAATGCTGCTGCCACGGGCCATCTGGTCATAAGCACCATGCACTCCAACACGTCCTACGAAGTTATCAACCGTATTGTAAGTTTCTTTGATCCGTCAGAGCGCGACCTGGTGCGCCTGCAATTGCGTGACTGTCTCAAGGGGGTACTCTGTCAACGCCTCGTTGCCAAAAAAGGTGGTGGCCGCGTACCGGCCATTGAGTTCCTGTTCAATGACATTAAACCTATCACGGATGCTGTCATGAAAGGCGACACGGATATGATCCGGATAGGCATGCAGCAGACAGTGTCTCACTCCATGCTTTTCGAACATTACCTCCACAAAATGGTAAAGAACGGCGTAATTGACCTGGAACATGCCCGTGAAACAGCAACGGATGCGAGCGTTTTCGATCAATTGCAGATGGGCACTTACGCGGTGCCAAGACTTGACAGCCTCAAGGGTGGCTGATTATCCCCTCCCATATCTGATAGAATGCAACCTCGCAAGCGCCTACTGTGTGGTGCTGCTATGCCGGACGCAGCACTCTCTCTAACTGTGTTTTTTTTCACCACAGTTACAGTTCGCAAACAATACACCGCGATGTATTAAGGTTTAACAAAAAAAAGGACTCCCATTTCTCAGATGAAAAATCAATATGTAAACCTTCTTCAGGAAGGCGATCACCTGAATGACTATTTTGTTGCCGCCCGTAAAGACCTTCGAGTCAAGCAGGATGGCGGCAAGTTTCTTGGCATGGTATTCAAAGATAAGACCGGCGAGATCGGTGGTGTTCTTTGGAACGGCGCTGCCGATGTTGCCAAATTGTTTGAAGTAGGTGACGTGGTGCATGTGCGCGGCATTGTGGCTACCTACCAGAACAAACTCCAGGTGCGCGTTGAACAGGTACTGCCCCTTAATGAATCCGACTACAGTCTGGATGATCTCGTCAACAAGCCCGAAGATGCGGATAACATCGAGAAGCAGTTCGCTGCACTTTTGGAATCCGTGAAGGACAAACACTGCCGCGCCTTGATAGATGCCTTCTGGGGAGATACTCCCTTCCAGAAAGGTTTCGTTAAAGCAATGGCCGGAAAGAAATGGCATCACGAATTTACTGGCGGCTTGCTGTATCACTGCTATGAAATGGCAAAGATTGCGGAAACCATCTGTGAACTTTACCCCGAATTGAATCGTGACCTGATCATCACCACTATTTTCCTGCATGACATTGGCAAGATTTATGAAATGAGCCATGACCTGGCAGTGGAATACACCAACGAAGGGAAACTGCTGGGACATCTTCATATTGGCGCCGATATGGTGCAACAGAAGATTAACGCCATACCCGGTTTTCCTGAACGACTTCGCCTGGAAATATTACACTGCATTCTGTCGCATCACGGTGAACTCATCAATGGGTCGCCGGTAACGCCCAAAACCATAGAAGCAATTGTGCTGCATCACATTGATAATCTTGATGCACAGGCAGCCGCCTTCTCACGTATCATCCGTGAGTGTCGTGAAAAAGGGCAGGAATGGTCAGACTATCTACCGCTGATTGAACGGGTCATCTGGGCCAAATAACGCCGCTGCACCTTATTAGAAATAGATTACCGTAGACAGATAGAAGGTATGTTGTTGCACGTCCGCATCTGTGCCTGAAAAGCCGAAGGTATCCCTACGCACGCCGCTTCCCCAGCGGTATACATAGGCCGCATCAATGTTCACGCGGTCTTTGATGAGAACGCCAGCACCCAGGGATATGCCGAAATAATCATCCGGCTTGCCATCGCCGCGCCCGAGACCAAAGAAACGGTCCGGGCGGTTGCTCGCCGGTTCCGGGTCATAAAACACACCTGCGCGTATGCTTGGCAACAAATTCTGAATGGCCTTTTTGTCATTCACGAAAACATACTCGGCACCAATGCGGGCTGTGTATATGGGGTCAACGTCATGCTGATCCGGCGGTAATCCTGTAACACCTGATATGCGCCGACGATTGAGTTGCCTGTTTTGCGGATCATGAATCATAAACTGATCCCATTCCCGGCGCGTCACATCCACAGACAGGGTCAACTTGTCATTCGGGAAACGGTAGGCGGCGCCAAAACCAACGGCGCTCGGAAACACAATTTCCTGGGAACGCCTGTCCGTTACAAAGCCGCTCCCGGCACCGCCCCATATACGGACGCGCCGCTCATAATCCACATCGGCTGTAAACTTGGTGTGATACACCATGCCAAACTGCAGTCGTTCAGTGGCACGGTACAGGGCGCCGATGGTAGCATTAACCCCACGGAATCCTGTGTACTTTTCCTTCATGGAAAACCGGGTCCAGGACCAGGGATTCATGGCGCCGTTAATATGGAATGTGCGCCGCTCTTCGAGGTCTATTTCCCACTCGTTTCCGGGCAGCAGCGATTCGTCCCAGATATTAAGCACTACGCCGACGCTGAGACGCTGGGTGAGTTCAAACCCGAATGCGGGCGACAGGGAACTCAACTGCCCACGCTGCCGATACTTGATGTCGCTCATGATTCCGGCGATGTTGCCGCCTGCCAGACCCATGGTATCCCTGTACCGAAAATCCAGATTACGGTCAAAATCATACTGACGCTGATAATTGAGGCTCAACACGAGATTGCGGCCTGCAATGGTGCGGCGAATGGGATACACGCCGCTGGCATAGTTGAACCCATTGAAACTGACATCATAGGAACCGTCAATTTCGGGATGGGACCAGGAACTGTACTTTTCTGAATTCCATTTGAAATCGTAGACAAGCGATATTTCCGGACGTTCCAACTGGGTTAAACCGCCTGGATTCCATGACGCGGCCGTGGCATCGTCCGCAATGGCAATAAATGCGCCGCCCATACCAAGAGCGCGCGCGCCACTTCCAACGACGTTGGGCGACGACATGATATCCACCGATTGCGCCAGGGCGCCGGTTGCGATTACGGCCAATGCCGCAACGCCTATGCTACATCGTAATAGCAGCCATACCTTGCTCAAGTTTAATCTCCTCCGTCATAATTTCCATGGGCCGTGCGCGGCTGTTCCTGTCAGAAATATCTTCAAGCCGTGCGCGTCCGACTTCGGTAATAAAGGGGCCGAAGTATTCTCCCAAAACCTCGTCGTATTCGGCGGGTTCTTCGTAAACGATAAGGGCATACGCGCCCGGTTGCAACCCGTCTTCACTTGTCCAGTCAAAATACAATTCCGTGTTGCCGGCACGTTCCCGAATTGCCAACAATTCACCGGACATGCGCGGATAGATTTTTTCAAGTTGGGTGGCGAGAGATTCACATGCTGCCTTAAACCCGGCGGCATCCTGCTGCTTCGCATAGCCGTCAACAATGGCTATGACATCGCTGGTCTCCGTGCTGATAATACGCACCTTAATTTCAACGCCATCACCATGTTGAAATACATCGCCAATCAATAACACGTGGGCTGGTGTGACCTTGCCTAGTTGAATGGCTTCAGCCGGATTGGCGAGCGCTGAGGCAAGTTCCTGCTCTGTCAACACAGCCTGCAGTTGGATGCGATCCAATGTACGGAACCTTTTTCGCGCCAGTAATTGTTCTTCGAGGGTTAGACGCATTTTTTCTGCGAGAGACGCTTCAGCGTCATGTCCTTCAAAGGCCATAACGGCAATAGGCATCCGCGATTCCAGCGTGTTGAGGCTGATTGGACGCAATTCCACCTCTACTTGTTCTGTCAGGGCCTGGCCGTCTTTATCTTTGGCCGCAACAGCCACGGTCATACGGCCTCCCTCTTCAAGGAGTTTTTCATCTTCAATAGGCACTCTGCGGCTGAATACTTCCTTCGGTGCGCCTGTCAACTGGTCAAAGGGCTGATCATTGATCACCAGTTCCGAAACGCCTGTGGCGGTGTTAATCTCGCCCGCAACGCGCACGGCACGGTTATGCCGGTTTGGTTTGTCAGCACGGGGCGACTTCAACACGATATTGTCGCCCGCTTCGGGAACTTCCGGCAAGGCCGCAGCGCCGCCCTCCTGGGCCATCATCAACAAGGCCGGATCACGCTGTTTCAGGAGCCATGCATGGGCATCCACACTCTTTTCGCTTCCCTGATAGACCATCACCCGGCTGTGGGTTTCGTTGCCTACCATGTCACGCGCAGTAACCAGTACCTGGTTTTCGCCGGGCACGAGGGCAATGGTAGACGTGAAAGGAAGACGATTTTCGCCATTTCCGGACACAACCACTTTTTCATTGATGCTGACTTCGGCCACACCATAGGTATCCACGCATACGCCTTCAATGGAAACTGTGGGTGCATCACTCACCAGGGCGTCGGTGGGCGAAAACAGCCCAATGGTGGGTCCGGTCATATCCAGAGTAAAAGATCGCTTTTCAGTTTTTACTTTTTCGGCCAGATCGGTTACCGCGACTTCAATTTCGTTGACGCCTTCATGGAGTTTCAACTGTTCACGAAACGCTACTTCGGTGCGTTCCGCCCGTTGTGGCAATACGCGGTCATTTAATCGTACTTCCGCCACCCCCAGATCATCAGAAGCGGCAATTTGAATGGACTGCAGGTGATCACTGTAAAGCGTGCCATCTGCCATATCTGACGATACTCCGGGTGCGTCCGCATCATTGAGCGCACCTTTTGCAATCAAGGCGCGTTTGGTCAGACTGAGATAATGGTGTCCCCGTGCCGTATCTACCATGTCAAGGGCTTGCTCCAGCAAATCGGCGGCTTCCTCGTAGCGTTCCATGTAGTAATAGGCAATACCCAGTTCCCGGTTCGGGAAGTATTGGGTGAAATGCAGCCCATAGGTGCGTGCCCGCCAGGAATCCTTCGTCCGGTTAATGAGCGCCGTTTCAAAATCAGAAACCGCTTCCTCGTAGAATTTCCCAGTCAGGAAACTGGACCCACGTTCGTAGTAACTCCACCACCGCCCACGGAAGACACCCTCCGTGACGCCATATTGTACCCCATCGCGCTCATAAGCACTGTTGTCAGGGGTTGCACAACCCAGAATAAGTACGCTGAGAAGCGCACAGTTTATAACCCATTTTACCATTGGCTGAAAGCCCTCCAATGAAAGCATTCCTCTTTTCCTATACTATACCATGAAACTGTCCTCGGGGACACACTATTTCATCTTTCACAACCGCTTGTTACTAATAGTATACACTATAAGAGGGTTTGGCATCGCAAATAATTTTCTCGCAGACAGTTCGCCTGCTCTTAATTCCCTGATTTTGCCATAATGTTTGGCATGAATCAAGTTACCGCAACTTCTCTTGGTACCTGATGGCATGCTATAGTTGTGCCATCATTTTTGCAAACCCTCACCGGATTACTACGTTCCAATGATTTCCCCTGAAAATATAGACCGTTCTCCCCATGAACTCACGGCTGCAGTCGACTCCCTGCCTGGCATTGGTGAAAAGCGGGCGGCAGCCCTGGCTGCATTGCGCATCTATACCATAGGTGACCTCATATACCACCTGCCCCGTGAATATCGTGACAGAACACTTATTCACACCATTGCAGCGGTAAATTCCGGCGACATGGTGACCATACAAGGGGAAATAATCAGCGCCAGGTCTGTGCGGTTGCGCGGCGGAAAGAGCATGGCGTTGCTCACGGTGCGCGATGCCACGGGCGAAATTAAAGTCTCCTTCTTTGGTCGCGGTTTCCTCGCCCATACCACTCTGAAAAAGGGCACCGTCTGCATTTTTACAGGAAAAGTGGGCGAATACAAGGGACTCACCCTCCAGAATCCTGAATACGAGCCAATCGTTGACGACTGCGATCAGGAAATGCTCCATACAGGACGTATTGTTCCGGTCTATCCCCTGACCGAAGGAATCAGCCAGCGGCAGATGCGCCTTTGGATATACAAAGCACTCTTGGAAATAACAGGAATTCTTCCGGAAACCCTTCCTCCCTGTTTGCAGATGCAGCATGATTTTCCGGAAATTACTGGAGCCATTAAAATGGTTCATTTCCCGGAATCCATGGAAGATGCGCACACGGCCCGAAAACGTTTCGCCTATGAGGAATTGCTGGCAATGCAGGTGGGCATACTCCAAAACCGGGCTGCAACCATAAACGTCGCTACCGGCATAGGCCACATTGTTAATGGGCCTGTGTTGACTAAACTAACCCAAAGTTTACCCTTTGAACTTACTGACGGGCAGCGCAGGGCTGTTTCGGATATTCTTCACGATATGGCTTCTGAACGCCCCATGTTCCGCCTGTTGCAGGGGGATGTGGGCTGCGGCAAGACCCTGGTGGCGCTGCATGCCGTTGCGGCAGCCGTTGACACAGGCACCCAGGTGGCATTCATGGCGCCCACGGAAATACTTGCAGAACAGCACTATGCCACCCTGACCACACAACTGCAGCCGCTGGGGATATCCGTCGTGTTGCTTACCGGAACAAGCCCGAATTCAAAACAGTTACGGCGGGAAATTCATGCAGGTACGGTGCAGGTTATTGTAGGTACCCATGCGTTGTATCAGGAACAAACCGTATTTCATCGCCTGGGACTTGTCATTATTGATGAACAGCATCGTTTCGGCGTCGGTCAGCGGGACGCACTCAGCAGAAAAGGACTTATGCCTGATATTTTGCATACTACCGCCACGCCCATCCCGCGCACCCTCGCCATCACCCTTTATGGCGGCATGGACATCAGCGTCATCCCGGACATGCCTCCCGGTCGCCTACCGGTCAAAACAGCAATGACACCGGACAACAAAAAAGAGGAATTGTATCACTACATTCGCACCCAGGCGGAGGCAGGCTATCAAACCTACATTATCTGTCCGCTGGTGGAAGAGTCGGAACACTTCGCGCAACTCACCAACCTTATTGACCACTATGTTGCCCTGTCACAAGGTCCCCTGGCAGGCTTGAGATCTGCCTTGCTTCATGGTCGTCTTGATCCGCGTGAAAAGGAAGAGATTATGACCCGTTTCAAAGCGCGGGAGATTGATGTTCTGTTCGCAACGACCGTCATCGAAGTAGGTGTAGATTCCCCGACAGCCACCACCATCGTTATTGAGGATGCCGGTCGTTTCGGATTAACGCAATTACACCAGTTACGCGGTAGGGTTGGCAGAAGCAACGTGCAGTCGTGGTGTTTTCTCGCGGGCAAGCCAACCACACCGGAAGGAAAAGAACGTATCAACATCCTTCGCACCTGTGACAACGGCTTTGATATTGCCGAAGCGGACATGAAACTGCGCGGGCCAGGTGATTATTGTGGTGCGCGCCAGTCCGGGCTGCCGGACTTTCGGGTGGCGGATCTGCTGCAGGATACACGTCTGCTGGATGCTGCACGACGTGACGCGATCCAACTGCTCGAGAACGACCCATCCCTCACCACTCCGGAGAATCAGCCCCTTGCACACTCTGTAAAACGGTTTGAAAGTATGTTCGTGTAAATCACAACTTTATACATTACGAACCATCCGAATCATTTCTTGATCACCACCCCGCCGCAAGTTGTCTGACGCATAAGCATCTTGAGCAAATCACATAGGGCGCTTTCCGAGGTATTTTTCAGGGGCATGGTAATTTTCGAAAACTGTTGTTCGCCTAATAACCCATGAAACACCCCTTCCGCACAGGCCAAATCCAGCGGACTCATTCCGGCATCGTCCCCCACTGCCACTCCGGATGTATAGTACATGGCGTGGGTTTCCGGCGCAGTCTTGACGATATTTTCCACCAGTCGCGGATAATTTCCTGCATCCAGCGTTGCGAAACGCCTGCTTATGACAGGGTTCGTATTTGCCGAAGTAATGCATTGCACGCCTTCCGACCGCGCAAATTTCTCAACAGCGGCAGCAACGTGTTTCAATGTTGATTCCATGAAATCAAGTCGCTTCTGGGCGGCAACCATGCCAGTCCCATGCATAATCTGGGCGCATTCGTACAGCCCCTCCACGTCCACAGCAAACAGGCTGTCCTCAGCGGTGATGTAGGGGTGGCCGTCATGCTCCAAAGCCAGCGCGGCGAGCGGCGCATTGCCCACAGGGTCGAGCAGTAGTTCTATGAAGTTGCGTTTCTGCACATGGGCTGCAACGGCCAGTTGACACAACCGTTCCAGTTCCGCAAAGAAACCCGTTATGTCTTCTCCCTTGACAACAGCGCGTGGAAGGTTCAGTACGACACGATGCCATACAACATGACGAGGTTGCCACAAAGGCTGGCACGCCTTACTTTTTGCAGGTGTAAAGACAAAACGCACGTTGGGACGCCGCAATGCTGTTACTGCGGCATGTCGCAAATAATCTGCGCCTTCAAAGGCATTAAACACGGATTCTTCAAGCACAATATCCAATAGGGGTGCAGGGAAATCAGCATCGTTGACACCGCCATTCTGGAATACGTCCAACAGCGCCCACGCCAGACGTCGCGCTGTCATTTCATGCTGTTTATAGGTCTGTCCATCCCTATTGCCAGATGGTCCTACGGCTTCCATCGAAGCAATATCGGAGGGCGCGTTCCAGAACAGGGAAACACGCATCGCAGACCGGCCTTCCGACAGTGCGCTGTGACGGTAGGCGCATTCGTAAATAAGCATTTCCGAAAAACGCCTCAGTTCCTTGTCCTTCAATTTCTCCACAAAAGGCGCTGCCATGTAGTTAAACGCATACCATCCGATGCTACCTGAAAACAAGGCGTACAGCATATCGCCATATTTGACCATTTGCGCTAACAGCGTTTCGGGATCATCTGGCGGCCCGGCAAAGCGCACTCCTCCGGGAAGACGTATCCCATGCGCCGCCAGATATGCCAGTGCATGGTCGCCGCTATATAGACGGTCTACATGGTCCAGGTCATTTAGGTGAATATCGCCCGCGAGATGCGCCTGAGTCACCTGACGGGAAAACACTTCTGTGAGCGCATATTCTTTTTTCACTGCCCATGCCAGTGCCTTATCGGTATAAATCGGGTCCCGACCTACAGTTTCGGGTGTTGCCCCCCGGATGATGCGCGACGCATCGTAGACGGGAACACCCAACCGCCGCCGCTGCTCATTTTCCTCCACCAGCCCGTGTTCTATAAGCTTTGCACCTACCAGTTCGCGCACCAGCGGTGTGGTCAAAGCGGTGATGCCTGCATCCTGAATCTGCTTTTCCACTTCCATTGCAATCAGCATTGCCACCCCGGGTTCCAGTCCGGTCTCAATCTGCAGCGCCTCCACAATGCGATTGTGATCCCAGGCTTCTATACTATCCTGACTGGTCCGGACGCGCCATGATATATCCAGTGCCGATTTTGCTTCCCTTTCGTGGTGCGCCTCTTCGAGTTCATTGAGCAACGCCCGCATGTCGCCATGGCGCAGGCGCCTGATGCGTGTACGTCGGTCCCGGTAACGGGCATAGGAGAGCGCTACTTCGGCGTGCGTCATTTGAATAAGCACCCGTTCAACAGCATCACTGACCTGATCCGCTGTGGGCGCCTCGCCATTTAGTCGTTTCCCAAGATAGATGGTGACTGCCGCCGCGATGCCCTCTGCAATATCCACACCCCCTTCCTGCGCCGCCTTGGCAGCGTTATCTATAGCAGCGGCTATCTTCCCTTTGTCAAATAATTCACGTCTGCCATCTCGCTTGATAATTTCGCGGACGGGCGCTGCCCATGGAACAGACGGTATGGGCAACGATAACTGTGCATCGAAGAGTCCCTCGCTGTCAGGCGCATCCGGGAAAAGAAAACTATCTTGAAACTGATCGGTCACCTGTACCCCCTATGCTTCAGAAGTTTCAGCGGAGGCACGGCGACATTCCATGAAATACTGCATGGACTCAATATAGCCCAGGAACAGCATGTACAGCACCATGAACATCACCTGAACGGAAAGCCAGTAGTAGGTGCCGTAATTCTGTTGCCATAACCCATAGAACAACCACCCTGACATGCCCGTGATATACATCATGCACATGCCGATAGCATAGGGGCCATGTTCAATGCGCGGTGCAAAAAACAATACCGGCACCAGCAGCATGATGTAATAATAATAGGTAGGCGCCACGAGAAAGAAAAGCGGTACAAACCCGAGTAGATACGCCCGGTAATCCTTGATGCCGGCGGCGGCAAGGAGTGTAAGCACCAGCACCCATATCTGAATACGCCACCATCGTTCCTTGCCCTCGTTATACAATGCTGACCGCACCTTGGGTTGCCAATCCTTTGGCGCTTTTTCGATGTAGCTGAAGTCATCGCCAAAATCGGCCATGAAAATGTATTTATAGCCTACGCGCCATGTACTGATATCGCTATTGTGCCTGCCTATCTTATCAATATATCCCTGCCAGTAGCCCGGAAGTGCGTTATAAAGGAATCCTTTTTCCGAATCACTGTCCTGCGTTAACCGCATGGTATTTTCCGTGCCCCGCCAATATACCAGCGATAAAGCAGTGATACTGCCAACAGTAAGCGCAAACGCCACAAAGAAATATACATACTTCATATTCATGCGACGTTCAAACAAGGCGCGTACCCCGACGATGCAAAAGATTACGCCAACACCCACCCAGGCCGTCAAGGTGAATAAATGCATCATAACCGAATTGCCACCGCTGCCCATTCTTATATATTCAAAAAACTGGGCGATACTTTTGGTTTCAGCGCCCATCCACGGGGCAACAACGCCACTGATAAGCCCATAGGTGCCCCACACAAAAGCGATGATAAAGACTATTGCTGTCGCCCGGATGGTTATCCTGGCCTTGCGCGGGCGTTCCTCATACTCCATCCGGTCCAGCAATCCTCTCAATTCCTCAAGCGACAACGATACAAGATGCCAGAATCCTTTTGCGCCAACGCCGAATAGCAGCACCGCCGGAAAAATACGGGAGAGCATGGCATAGCCCGTCAGCATACCGGCAAGAGCAAACCGTTCTTTCTTGATGCAGCAAACAGCCATGACCATGCACATAGCCCAGTCTGTGCGCAGATAGGCGCCCTTCATGTGCCACCACTTCATCATGTAGTGGGTGCCCAGCAGCACAATCATCAAAAAAGCGGTGCGGGGCCCGAACGCCCACATGACGACCAAAAAGGTCAGGAGAATCAGCAGCGGATCCAGCAGTGCGAGAAAGGTCATCCCGTATTTGCTTTCAGTTGAAAAACGATTGCTGAACAGCCCGCCCACAATCATGCTCCATACAGGTGTTCCGTTATAACCTTTGTCTTTTATGACACCATTCCAGCGATATTGCACCAGTTTGCTCTTGAAATACTGAATGTCCTTTTTGAACTCCTCCCAGCGTTCCGGAGTGAAATTCCGCTTGTATTTGTCGGCGTTTTGAAGCACCTGCTTATGGTTGATGGAACGCATGGTACTCAGGTCGCGGATGGTCCCGGAATCATGCTTCCATTTCATGCCTGTTTCCTGGTCAGCAACCAGCGATGCGGCATACATCTCGCCATAGCCCACTTCCCTCGCATACTTGGTGCCTATGTAATAGTGGTAGAACTCGTAAGCGTTCTGATATGTTTCGAAACGATAGTAGTCGGTAGCACGATAATTTTCCACGGCAAGAACGGCTATTGCGAGTAAGATCGCCACCAGAAAACCACGGGTCATCTTAAAAAATCGATCCCCACACAACTGCTGCGTAACTGCCCGGCGCAACAGATAAAACAGTGCAATAACGACTATGGTTGCGATGGGCAGTACAAATTGAAGTTCTACGTTTTGCGAGATATGTCTTAAAAACGGCAACATGCCTGTCTCCCGTGTGCAAAGGCACCTTTCCTTGAGCATATTCCTGTGATGATTACAAACCGTGCGTGCGCCGTATACTTTACGCGTTAGCCCCTGTTGAAAGCAAAAAGAACAAGGAAAACG
>CAZBNU010000075.1:0-16994 GCA_964493075.1 uncultured Nitrospirales bacterium
AAAATCTTCAGATAGACAGCCACAGGGAAAGATACCACCATGGCAGTGATTTCGCTGTAGGCATTGATGCGCCACCAGAACCAGCGCAAGATGAAAATAAGGCCCGTGCCTGCGCCCACCTGTAACATGATGTCAAAATTGTCCCGCGCCGACTCCATATTCATTGCCAGCCATCCTGCCAGGATCATCAGGGCAACTGTGGCAATCCGTCCCACCAGCACCAACTCTTTTTCGCTACTGTCGGGACGAATGAACCGCTGGTAGAAGTCATGGACCACATAAGAGGCACCCCAGTTCAGATGGGTGGAAATAGTGGACATGTAAGCGGCGATCAGGGACGCCACCACGAGGCCAAGCAATCCTGCTGGAAGAAAGGTAAGCATGGCCGGGTAGCCCATATCATTGCCGACAATGGCGGCGGCATGGGGAAATGCTTCGCGCAGAGAGTCCAGATTGGGAAAAACAATCATGGAACAGAGCGCCACAATAATCCACGGCCAGGGGCGCAAAGCATAATGGGCGGCATTGAACAAAAACACCGCGCCGAGGGCATTGTTTTCGTCTTTGGCTGCCAGCATGCGCTGTGCGGTGTAACTGCCTCCGCCCGGTTCCGCACCGGGATACCAGACACTCCACCACTGCACCATGATGGGCATAAGAAACACGCCTATCAGGATGTGCCGCTGGTTGGGGTCGGTGAAATCAGGCAATAAGGCAAGTTTGCCCTGCAGTTCGGGATGTGCCAACATCCCGGATAATCCGCCCACTTCAGGGCGCTGCAATGCCACATAAGCCGCGCCCACAGCGCCAATCATTGCCATAGTAAATTGAATGAGGTCCGTAATCAACACACCACGCAGACCACCAAGAGAACTGTAAATAACCGTCACCGTGCTGGCAATTAGAATTGTTTGTATGGGGGTCAGATTCAAGAGCACGCTGCCAATCTTGATGGCTGCCAGTGTAACCGATGCCATAATAACCACGTTAAAAAAAACGCCCAAATAGACTGCCCGAAAGCCGCGCAGGAACGCTGCCGACTTCCCGCTATACCGCAGTTCATAAAACTCAAGGTCGGTCAAAACACCTGATCTACGCCACAACCGTGCATAGACAAACACCGTCAACATCCCCGTAAGCAGGAACGCCCACCACCGCCAGTTTCCAGCAACGCCTTCTTCACGCACCAAATTGGTCACCAGATTCGGTGTATCGGTGGAGAAAGTCGTCGCCACCATGGAAACACCCAGCAGCCACCAGGGCATGCTGCGGCCTGCCGCAAAAAATTCCGCCGTGCTTGATCCTGCTTTACGTGTCACAGCAATACCCACCACCAGCGAAACAACAAAAAAGAGGGCCACGATCAACCAGTCCACCGGCTGCAGCAGCATAATAATTTTCCTTTACCCTTGGGTTATCGCTTTAACGGCTTCCAGCACTTCAGCAGCATGCCCCTGTGGCTTCACCTTTGGCCAGACACGGGTCACTTTTCCATCAGTACCAATCAAAAATGTCGCCCGCTGTATACCCATGTATTTCTTGCCATACATGCTTTTTTCGACCCACACACCATATTTTTCTGCCACCGTATGGTCGGGATCGGCAAGCAATTGAAAATTAAGATCATGCTTCTCAATAAAACCACAGTGAGAACGAACGGAGTCAGGACTTACCCCCAACACCACAGCGCCTGCCTTCGTGAATTCTTTTGCGGCATCCCGAAATTCCTTGGCTTCAATTGTACAGCCGGAGGTGTTATCCTTGGGATAAAAATACAGTACAACAACGCTGCCTTTTAGACTGGATAATTTCAAGTCAGTTCCTGCACTGGATGCCAGCGTAAAAACAGGCGCTTTCTTTCCTTCCAACGGGTGAACTTCACTTTTCTGAGGCATTTTCCAATTTCCTTTTTCTGATGTGCCTTTATTGCTCCCCCACCAACTTCGATAAAGCTACTCCTACGCACCCTGTAACGCCTGAAATCATTCGCTCACATCGGTCTCCAGCAAAACCAGGCTCTTCGTGTGGGACTCAGCGATACACCGTCTTGGATCCGGGGCCGGAAGTCTGCGCAAAAGCAACTCGCCCAGCAAACCCAGCCCAAAACCGATGGCACCTATGCCGATCATTACCAGACTGATGAGGGCTACCAGCATGACGATAGCGGTCATGGCCAGTTGCTCGTTGTGCGGCAAATCCACGTAGAGCGCCGGCACGACAAGCCCCGCGCATACCGTGGCCACCAGCGACATACCTACAAGTGAAATGCAAAACAGCATCATTCTGCCGAAATATTGTCCGGGAGCATCGCCGTAACGGGTCACGATGGTTGCAATTACGGCGTCAATCGCCCCTTTGAAAAAGCGTTCAAACCCGTACTTTGATTTCCCAAACTTGCGGGGATAATGGTTCACGGGTATTTCCGTAACTTTATACCCAAGATTTGCAGCAAACACAGGGATCAGACGGTGCATATCACTCCAAAGAGGCAATTGCGAGGCCACATTGCCCCGAATCACCTTGAAGCCTGTATTGACATCATGAATGGGCAACTCAAAGGAACGCGCGATCCATGCATTGAACACCCTGGATGGAATTGTTTTGTGCCAGGGATCGTGACGGCGCTGTTTCCAGCCACAGACAATATCATACCCTTCTTCAAGTTTCGCCAGCATACTGGGAATTTCCGCAGGATCATCCTGTAGATCGGCATCCATGGTCACTATGATATCGCCTTTAGCAAGGGCAAATCCCAAAGAGAGGGCCACGGTCTTGCCGAAATTTCTGCGGAATCGTATAATGGCGATATTATCCGACTGGGCGTGCAACTCCAGAAGCACCTTCCACGAATCATCCGTGCTACCGTCATCAATAAACAGAATCGTGTGTTCCCGGTCGCCGATGTTATCACGAATTCCCGCAGCCAACGTTTCAATCGTAGGCTCTTCGTTGTACACGGGAATAACAAAAGTTATCATTGGCATATCCTTTTAATGAATGCGGCTGTTCTCTTCTGATTCCCACATATCACAATTCTCGCCCATCGCCACTTTCAGCGGAAAAGTAAACTCATTCAACTGCGCAATGGCCGCTGGCCCGATATCCAGGTTGGCAGCCTGCAGATTCAACTGAAGTTGCTCAGCATTTCGCGACCCTAGAATCACTGAACTCACCCCGGGCTGTTCAATAAGCCAGCAAAGACATAAGACCGACATGGGCACGCCGATGGCATCCGCAAAATCAAACAGGTCTTCCACCGTATCCATGAGCGTCTCTTCATGCCCCTTCATGCCGTGACGGGTGCCTTCCCGTGTCCCTGCAAAATGGCGCGTGCGCCGCCGAGGCATTGGGATTTCACCAACGGAAGCGTACCGGCCTGAAAGCAACCCCTGCATAAGCGGCATATAGGTAAGAACACCAAGCCCGTGCCTGCGACAGGCGGGTATCATTTCATACTCGGGAGCACGAAAAAGTAGGTTGTATCCCAGTTGGTTTGAAACCGCTGCACCTTCATTCATCCAGGCATCCATGTCGCGGGGGCCAAAATTAGAAATGCCGATATGCCTGATCTTCCCTTCCGTCTTCAGTTTTTCCATCTCCATGTAGACATCCGCATACCGGAAACTGTCGAAGGGCCAATGTACCTGGTACAAATCTATCCAGGTGGTGCCCAATCGCTCCAAGCTGGCCTCACAGGCAGTACGTATCCCTTCCGGGGTGCAATGGTCCGTAGAAGCCTTGCTTGCGATATAAACCCTATCACGTTTACCCTGCAGGGCTTTTCCAAGCACCACCTCGGAATTTCCATCACCATAAAGTTCAGCCGTATCAAATAAATTGATGCCCGCATCAATGGCAGCAGCAACCGTATCTTCAGGTTTCGATTCCGTTTCTTGCCCCCAAAAATCGGGATCGCCGATCTGCCAGGCGCCAAAAGAAATTACGGAAACATCAAGGTCGCTTGAACCCAATTGTCTATAAAGCATAGTTTCACCCTTCTAATGCAAGTTTGTCCGCATAACGGCATTGTATGCAATTCTTTTGTTTCCAGACAACTTCCCGCCAAAACCTCTCATCAGTCATTATCTGGCGCAAGGCTTCTTTTAGCCCCGGCGTCTAAAGTTTTACCGGCATTCCGGTTTGCATAGACTCCGATGCCGCCAGCGTTACCCGTAGTGTTTTCAAGGCGTCCGCATAGGTGGACCGAATACCAGCACGCTTGCCCTGTTGTATGGCTTTAATGAAAGCCCCTGTTTCAGCAGCATACATATCGGTAGCGTTACAATGTTCAATGGTCTTGTGTTCTTCACCTATTTTGACGGTGTTCCCTGTAAAGGTAACGGTGCGCTCCGGCGTGATAATTTCCAGGTGAGTGCGACCGGAATTCCGCAGCACGCATGTAGAGGTAATTGAGGCAACAGCACCGGTTTTCAGTCGCAATGACAATACACTGCTATCGTCAATATCAAAATTGTCCACCTGCGACATGCACCCTTGACTGGCCATGGCATGCACTTCGGACACCGGACCACACAGATAAAGGAGCAGGTCAATAATGTGGGTAGTCTGCTCCACAATCTGGCCGCCGCTCTGATTTCGTTCCCGCCACCAGGAAACCTGAGGCATACCACAATGGTACACACCGCAAACCAGGGAAATGGCCTGCCCTTTCAATATCTGCTGCGCAATCTGCACCGCATCATTATAGCGAAAACAATACCCCACCGAGGTGATCACCTTTTCCTTGCGCACCGCCGCAGCCACCTTTCTTGCCGTCTCTAGGTTATTCGATACGGGCTTCTCCACAAAGAAATGGATGCCCCGGCTGGCAGCCTCTATCTCATAGTCTCCATGAGCGCACGGGGGCACGGCAATATAAACGGCCTGCGCTCTGCTCTTGTCATAAAGCGTTCTGAAGTCATCGAAAACGGCGGTATTGAATTTTTCCGCAAAGGCTTGCGCACGGGCAGAATTGAGGTCGTAACACCCCGAAATGACAGCATCCTCATGACGGTTGAGGTGTTCAGCATGAATATGTGCAACACCGCCGCAACCGACAAAACATACTCTGACACGATTCAAAATTCTCTTCCTTCCTGTATCCCTGAAAAACTTTGCTGGACTGCACGCGCATACGCCAGCGACCCAACGTAGACGCCGCATCCCTGCAGCGTTGCCTTGCAATATACACCGTCACGCGGCAAGAATGCCGCGTCTACTTGAAAACCACCCGTAAAGGATACGCCCTTTGCTTGCGCTTTTCAAGATCATGGTTCCAGAAAAAATCCTCCGCTTTTCTGGAACCACGCCGCCATATCCGACTATAATAATAAAGCAGAGTGCTCCAGTATTTGGGTTCCATGGTGCTTGACCGTACAATTTGTGTTATCATGACACGTTATTCTTGAAGTGTTACTCTTGTCGCAGTCGCAAAATTGTGTGAATATGGTATGAACAACTTTCTTAAACATGTTTCTTTGTGGATAGTGCTTTTGATAATCGCTGTGCTTGCACTGTCGAATTTTTCCAGATTTCAGGCGGGTTCAAAAGAACTCCGTGAGCCTGATTTTATTGCCCAGCTGAATGCGGACAATATCAAGTCGGTAACCATAAAGGAATCCGGCACCAACCTCCTGCAGATTTCCGCCAAGTTTCACAATAAGGTGGAGAATCAGGACGGTATGGAGTTCAAAACGGACAAGTTCCGCGACGAATGGCGCCAGGCACTGACGGCACAAAATGTACCCTACCAGTACGAAGTTGCCAGCACCGTCTGGCAGGGATTGCTGCTGAATATCCTGCCGTTGATCCTGATTTTTGGGGTGTTCTGGTTTTTCATGTTCCGACAAATGCAGGGCAGCAGCAACAAGGCCATGTCTTTTGGCAAAAGCCGTGCCCGCATGGTAAACCAGGGAGACAAAAAGGTCACTTTTAAGGATGTTGCTGGCGTCGAAGAAGCCAAGGAAGAACTCGAGGAGATTATTGAATTCCTGAAGGACCCCAAGCGTTTCTCCCGACTGGGCGGCAAAATACCACGTGGTGTTTTGCTCGTAGGGTCGCCGGGATCCGGAAAAACGCTGCTGGCGCGCGCGGTTTCGGGCGAAGCGGATGTGCCCTTTTTCAGCATCAGCGGGTCGGACTTTGTGGAAATGTTTGTCGGCGTCGGCGCAAGCCGGGTGCGCGACCTGTTTCAACAGGGACACAAGAATGCCCCCTGCATTATATTCATTGACGAGATTGATGCGGTAGGCCGTCAGCGCGGTGCCGGGCTGGGCGGCGGGCATGACGAACGCGAGCAAACACTCAACCAGTTGCTGGTGGAAATGGACGGCTTCAACACGAACGACGGCGTCATTCTCATGGCGGCCACAAACCGTCCTGATGTGTTGGACCAGGCACTACTACGCCCGGGACGCTTCGACCGACAGATTGTGGTGCCCAATCCAGATATCAACGGGCGTAAGGCCATATTAGAAATTCACGTGAGAAATCAGAAGATTCCGCTTGAGAAGGACGTAAACCTGGGTGTGCTTGCACGGGGCACTCCCGGTTTCTCCGGCGCCGACCTTGCCAATCTGGTGAATGAGGCAGCACTGATTGCGGCGCGAAATGGCGCCGACGCTGTCTCCATGAGTATCCTGGAGGATGCCAAAGACCGCGTGATGATGGGGCCCGCGCGGCGAAGCATGATCCTGAGTGCAAAAGAAAAACTGGCCACCGCCTATCACGAAGCAGGGCATACCTTGGTCGCGAGGTTGCTGCCAAACAGCGACCCGGTTCATAAGGTTACCATTATCCCGCGCGGCATGGCGCTGGGCGTCACCAGTTGGCTGCCCGAAGAGGACCGGCACAGTATGACCAAGTCGTATTGCCTCGCCATGATTCGCGTGTTGATGGCGGGTCGCGCCGCAGAAGATATTATCTATAATGAATTTACCAGCGGCGCTTCCAATGACCTCAAGCGAGCCACCCAGCTCGCCCACAAAATGGTCTGTGAATGGGGCATGAGCGACTTGGGTCCCATCACCTTCGGCAGCGCAGATGAAGTATTTCTGGGACGTGATTTCGCAAAGAGCCGTGATTTCAGCGAAGAAACTGCCTCCGCCGTTGACCGTGAAATACACAGAATATGTGAAGACAGTTACAAAGATTCCCGCGACATGCTCAGCACCCATGAGGCGGTTCTGAAGGCATTGGCGGACGCTTTGTTTGAACGGGAAACGCTTGATGCTGAGGAAATTGATGCCATCATTGTCGAACTCGCGGGTAATGACGTGCTGCCGGAGCGCCCCAAACCACCAGTCCCTGAAGTCAAAGAAGAGGACCAGCAGCATGATACGGCAACCAGCGCCAAGGAACAGGTTCGGGAAGCGAAGGGAATGTCGCCGAACGGAGCCGTTCCGGAAACCGCCTAGTGCAACCGCTGCACCTTTCAGCCGTGAGCAACTTGTCCCATACGCTATTGGAAGACCAATCCACCACGCGCATCATGGGCATCCTCAACACAACGCCCGATTCCTTTTATGATGGTGGTCGCTATTTTGCACCCGAAGCGGCCGCCGCCCACGCTGATAAACTGCGTGACGACGGTGCGCACATTCTGGATGTGGGTGCGGAGTCGTCACGACCAGGCGCGAATCCGGTAACCCTTGAGGAAGAACTCCGACGCGCACTGCCTGTGGTGGAGGCAGCTGTGGCAACAGGGCTTCCCGTTTCCATTGATACACGCCGTGCGGAAACAGCGCGCAGGGCGTTGGCGATCGGTGCACTCATGGTGAACGACATTACAGGATTGCGCGGCGATGACACCATGGCAGAGGTAGTGGCGGAGTCGGAATGTTATTGCGTCCTCATGCACATGCGTGGCGACCCCAAGACAATGCAGAACAACCCCCGCTATACAGATGTGGTTGACGACATACGCACCTTCTTTCAAGAGCGTGTTGAAGTGGCGCTGCACCGCGGCATTGCTGAAAATAAAATCTGGCTTGATCCCGGCTTTGGTTTTGGCAAGACAGTCGCGCAAAACCTTGAACTGATCCGACGTCTGGATGAATTCAAGACACTGGGGTTCCCGCTGCTCCTGGGCACGTCGAACAAATCCACCATCGGCGCCGTGCTTGATACGCCGCCTGAAGAACGTACATACGGTACTGCGGCGACAGTGGCATTGGCAATTGCCAAGGGCGTACACTGTGTGCGTGTACACGATGTGAAAGCGATGGCACAGGTTGCCAGAATGTGCGATGCTGTTTTGAAACAGTAGGACAAGTTAAAGGGGTATGTAAAGGACGGAAACATGATAGAGCTCGGCGTAAACATTGACCATGTGGCTACCCTGCGTCAGGCACGGCGCGGTATCGCTCCCGATGTGGTTGCTGCGGCCAAAATATGCGAACTTGCTGGCGCAGACCAGATTACAGTGCATCTGCGCGCCGACCGGCGGCACATTCAGGACGCTGACGTCTATGCCCTCAAACAGACCTTGCTGGTGCGCATGAACCTTGAAATGGCCGCTGTCCCTGAAATTATTTCCATCGCCCATGATGTCAAACCGGAAACCGTATGTGTTGTGCCGGAAAAGCGTGAGGAAGTCACCACCGAGGGCGGACTGGATGTGGCAGGACAACAGGAAAAAATGGCCGAACTAACCAGCGGGATGCACGCGCATGGCATTCAGGTCAGTATGTTTATTGATCCGGAACCCCACCAGATTGAGGCCTCCGCTGCTGTTGGCGCTGATTACGTGGAACTGCATACCGGCGCCTATGCCAACAGCACAGGCCAAGCCCATGAAGCAGAACTCAAACGGTTATGGGAATGTGCAGAAGTTATCAAACAAACCCCCATGCGCTATCACGCAGGACACGGCCTAACCGTCCGTAATCTCATGCCCGTGGCGCTCATCCCCACCCTACGTGAAGTAAACATCGGCCACGATATCATTGCGCGCGCCCTTTTCATTGGACTGGACGCCGCAGTAAAGGAAATCATAGGAGTGCTGAAAGAAGCCGTGGCAGCACCGATTCAAAGAAGGGGTTAGGGCTCGCGACGAAATTGGATTTCGTCACGCCCTTGCTCTTAAAATTGCATTTCCTCTTCGCAGTCCTGGGGGAAATATCTTATGCGAGCGTTGCATGCAACCCGGAACAATATCATTACTATCGTCATCAGAAGGCTTGACCGCTGTTAGCGGCGATTCGCAAAAGAAAGGTGGTGCGAAACGATTTCGATACGACTAGTTTCACGAAGTCCATATCGAAATCCAAATCGGAAAAGAATGTAATTTTCATCTGGCGTAGTTTATAGCAGTTACAAAATGCTTTCTTGGGAACCCTTGACATCTTTTATGGTGGTTCCGGCTGCACCGCGTTTGGCTATCGGAAACATGACATTTCTAAGGTGGGCTTTTGCCTACAATACATGGTATTATCTGAACACGACAAGCACGGAACACGCTTACTATCAGGGACATCGGAAAGGGAAAAATATGCTGCTACTGGACTTTTTCAAGACTGGCACGGATAAACCCGTTCTGGAGAACAAGGAAGAGATCAGGCGCATTTATGAATGGAAGCGCAAGACTGTTTTCTTCGGCCTTATATTCGGATACAGTTTTTATTATGTGTGTCGTCTGACCATCTCCATTGCCAAAAAGCCAATCATTGACGATGGTGTGCTTACTCCGGAGCAGTTGGGAACCATCGGCTTTGCCTTTTTTATTGCTTATGCCTTTGGAAAGTTTGTCAATGGCTTTCTGGCAGATCGCAGCAATATCGGAAGGCTCATGTCCACAGGTTTGCTGGTGTCCGCAGTGATTCTGGTCATTTTCGGTTTCACGAAGGCCTTCCTGCTCTTTGTCATACTCTGGGGGGTAAATGGCTGGTTCCAAGCCATGGGTTCCGCGCCCAGCGGCGCGTCCATCTCGCAATGGTTCAGCAACAAGGAGCGGGGCTCACGCTACAGCCTCTGGAGTTCTGCCCATCCCATCGGCGAAGGCATCAGTATGGTGGCAACAGCGACCATCATCTCCTATTTTTCATGGAGAATGGGATTCTGGGTGGCAGGCACCTCTGGCATCATAGTGGCTTTATTGTTGTTCAAACTGCTCGCCGACCGGCCGCGTGCCTATGGCCTGCCCACGGTGGCGGACTACAAAAATGATCATACCCAGGAAACCGTTGCCAACGAGGACAACGTAAACAAAGCACAATTTGAGGTTTTGAAAAATCCTTATGTATGGATTCTCGGCTTCTCCAGTGTTGCTGTATACATTGCGCGGTACGGCATTAACAGTTGGGGGCCCATGTACCTGCAGGAAGCCAAAGATTACACGCTTATCACGGCGGGATTGGTGCTGGGCTGGGCAAAAATGATCGAATTGTCCGGCGCCATCACGTCCGGACTGGTTTCCGACTATTTTTTCGGTGCAAGACGGAATGTACCCACCCTGTTATATGGCCTTATTATGGTATCCGGATTGCTGACGCTGTATTTCAGTCCCTCCACCAATATCGCAAGCATGGAGTCCACCGCCACAGACGCCTTTGTCACAGGAACGGTCAGCGATACAGTACGTCATATCTTTGAAGGGGCCGGTGTTATCCTGCCTGAAGAAGCAACAATGGAGTATTATGCCGCGAAAGACGATGAACCTGCTGTGTGGCTTATCAAGAATGACAAATGGTATCTCTTCTGGACTGGGTATGCGGTTGAGGAAATGCCTGAGCGGCTGAAAATCACCGCAAAATACCGTCTGTCCCATTTGCTTGGCGTGGCGCTGTTTTGCTTCGGCCTCGGCGGTATGTTGGTGTTTGTGGGCGGACTCATCGCCATAGACATCTGCTCCAAACGCGCCAGCGGCGCCGCCATGGGCATGGTGGGCATGTTCAGTTATCTTGGTGCGGCCGTGCAGGACTTGATAAGCGGAAAACTGATTCAAGCCAACGCGATGACTGTGGACGGCCAACTCACTCATGACTTTGACACCGTGTTTCTATTCTGGCTTGGCGCTGCCGTTGCATCCGTATTACTGTCATCCATACTGTGGAATGTCAAAGCGAAGGATTGACAGGCGAAAACAGGGACTATACCAAGCGAGTGACCAACGGAAGCGAAAAAGGGACTTCCCCTGTTTTCGCGTACTATGAGGAAAGCATGAACCATTACACTTTACTGATTCTCGGCGCGGTTTCCAAAGACATCATCATTACGCCTGAAGATACGGAATACTCCATCGGCGGCGCAGTGGTCTATTCCTCTGTTGCAGTGAAACATCTCGGCGCAAACCTGCTGGCAGTAACCAAACTTCATCCCGATGATACATCCGCGCTGGAGATATTCGACCGATACAATGTCCCCTATCTAGTCCGTGAATCTCCAACGACAACTTCCATCCGGAATACCTATCACACGGCAGACCGTGACCGCCGCACTTGCGAAGCATTAAGCATGGTGGCGCCCTTCACGCTTGATGACATGCCTGCTGACGTAACAGCAGACGTGTATTACCTGGGTGGTCTCATGAAAGGCGAATTTCCGGAGGACTTTGTGCTTGCCATGACCCAACGCGGCAAGGTTGCCATTGATGCCCAGGGGTTCATGCGGGTCAATGAGAACGGCCCCATGGTGTTCCGCGACTGGGACAACAAGAAGGAAGTCATTGCAGCGGTGCATTACCTGAAAACAGACGCCGCCGAGGCGGAGACCCTGACCGGCGAACAGGACCGCTTCAAAGCCATCAAAATGCTCGCTTCCTGGGGAGCGAAAGAGATCATGCTCACCCACCATACCGAAGTGCTGGTCTGCGTGGACGGCGAAATCTACGCATCTCCCTTCACAGCACGCAACCTGTCCGGACGCACCGGGCGCGGCGACACCTGCTTCGCCTCCTACTGCTACTGGCGGCAACACCATACCCCTGAAGAAGCCTGCCGTTTTGCCGCAGCAGTCACTTCCTGTAAAATGGAGCAGCCAGGTCCCTACACGGGGAATCTGGAAGAAATAGTTAAATTGATTTGAGACGCGAGATTGCTTCCGAAGGAACCTCAATTAGCGGGATAAGGAAATCAGATGGAAACGGCCAATATGGGTAACAGCAATGAGAATGCAAATCAAAAAATTGACTGGCATGATATCAGAGTAGGTCTACTGATCGGATGCCTTGTTGTTGTTGTCAAGGTAATTAAACATTTTATGCCCGGCCTGCAATTAGGCAATCTTGATGGCCTGGTTGCCTTTTTCTTATGTGTTCAATACACTATATACCGGGCACGACAGGAACCTGAAAAACTGGATGAATGGGGCATTACCACCCCCATAACCCGTTCCGCTTTAATGATTATTACGCTTGCGACTTCATGTGCAATCGCCGTCCTTGCTGCCTGCAGCCTGCTATTAACCGACACCTTGTCCTTTGAAATCCGGTATATATCAAAAATGGTGGAGTATATTATTTCCGCATTCCCGCAACAGTTTTTCATGTGTTCCGTCGGTCTGGTTACCCTGTCAAAATTTCCTCTCTTAAAGGGGCTTTGGCGGTTGCCTTTTGTCGTGGGATTGCTCTTCGCATTGGCGCATTTTTGGGTACCGTTCCACTTTCCCGGAACAAAAATCCCCTTGCAAGTCATCGTTACTTTTCCTATGGGGTTTTTCGCAGCCTGGTATTTTCTGAAGTTCAGAAATATCTTACCCCTCACGGTCTCCCATGCCATCCTCTATGTGCTCCTGCATCACTGGGTGGAAGTGCAGTTATAGCCTGTAGCCAACATCTTACGACATTAAATTTGAAAACACATGGGGGATTCCGGTTAGGCTAGTAAGCATGTGGCATAATAATGTACCCTTCGGGAATCCGAGTTGAACACAACAACACTCTTAAATACCCTGCACGGTCTCCTGTTGCTGGTGCGGGATTTTTCAGCGTATGCAACCATGTTCTTTTTTGTCATTTTTGGGACATGGTCGCTGCATAAGCGCTTCCAGAAGCACGAAGAATGGTCGCTGCGCAGCCAGTCGTTCGTACTGCTGGGGGTGATGCTGTTTTATCTGCTTGAGATACCCACCCTGCGTTTTATGATGCACGAAAGTGTTGTGCAATTTATCTTTACCCTGCTGGGGCTGCTGGTGGCGGGTCTAGCCCTCTATGGTCACATCGCCGTCTCACTTATCTCACGCCTCATGGTCGAATTCCTTATCCCGGACAATCCCGCCGCCGCTTCCACGCCGCGCCTTGGGCCTGCAGAAGCCTTGGAAGGACAGGGAGACTGGGAAGGGGCGCTCCATGAATACTACATCCTGGCCCGCATATACCCCAACAACGCCATGATTTCCGTACGCGCAGCAAACAACCTGCTGCGTCTGAACCGCAACGAAGAAGCCGCTGCCTGGTTTGAACGTGCCATTAAGTACACAAATAAAGCCGAGGACAACCTGGCACTGGTGCGCCGTCTGTGCGACACACTGGAATCCCTGCAGCAACCTGAACGCATCACTGAAGTCCTGCGTCTTTTTGCAGAACGCTTCGCGGATCACGAATCTGTGAAGAATATCGTTAATGACTTAGCGAATTCCTCAACCGGGATAAGCGAAAATAAAGAGAACATTATGGTCAGCGACATGCTCGTCCCCCTTGAAGACGCACCCATTCAGGAGGATGAATAACCAATATGGGTGAAGGGGCCAGAAGACAAAAGGAAAGAGACCTAAAAACTTTTGTGGGACTTGTGTTCTTTGCGGCTTTTCTACTTTGCGTTACATTAGTTTTTCAGTTGTGGTGCTTCGGTGAACTGCGGTATCATCAACGATGTCCCATTACTCTTTGCCACCCTATGGATACCTGTTATGTCGGCTGTGGATATATTGCGTTATCTGAATTATCTGCGCGTGGAACGAAATTTTTCGCGTCACACGTTGCGGGCGTATGCCAATGACATCGCTCAGTTTTCAGACTACATGGAGAATGGACCGGCGGCGTTGCAGCGGGATGAGAATGAGATACGTCCGCCGGCATCGCTGGATGCGTTGAAACGGGCGGATAAACGGCATATCCGCGCTTTTCTGGCGTTGGCGCAGACGGCGGGCTGCACCCCGCGTACGACGGCGCGCAAACTGGCAGCGTTGCGTTCGGCGTATAATTATTTTTTACGAGAAAAGAGCATTACCATGAACCCAACGCAAGGGGTGCGCTCTCCCCGTCTGTCGAAGACACTGCCTGATGTGCTGTCCATACCGGAGGTGACGGCGTTGCTGGAAGCACCGGATGTGACAACCCCATTGGGCAAACGTGACAGGGCGGTGCTGGAGGTATTGTACTCGTGCGGCCTGCGGGCGGCGGAACTTGCCGGTTTGAAGTCGGGGGATATCTTTTATGATCAACAAACGGTACGCGTATTGGGTAAACGCGCCAAGGAGCGGATTGTGCCCATCGGGTCATATGCCATCGCGGCGTTACGAGATTTTCTGCAGGTGCGTCACGAACTAGGGCAGCCGGAACATGACCGTATCTTTGTAAACCATCGGGGCGGCCCCTTGACCACGCGCAGCGTGCAGCGCATTGTGGAGCGGTATGTGCGAGAAGTGTTGCCCACCCGCCGGGAAGTGTCGCCTCATACACTACGTCACACCTTTGCTACGCACATTCTGGATGCTGGCGCCGATCTTCGTGTGGTTCAGGAAATGCTAGGACACGAGAGTCTGTCCAGCACACAGATTTACACCCACGTCAGCATCGAACGATTGCGACAGGTATACCGCGACGCGCATCCACACGCATAAAATAAACTATTATCTACTTTATGTAAATCTTTATATGCTACGAATATTTATTATTCAATACCAAATAAACATCCAAAAGCGATCTAAAAACTAATAGGGGCTATTCTCACAACCCAGAATAATTTCATAAGAGTAAGCACCACAGCTGTCATTCCGGTTTTTTCGGGCAACTATGCGAATGCGGCGCTTCGCGCATAAAACTACACCTACTCGTTATCGCCTTCCTGACGAAAGTAATCCGCCCGAAAAAGACCGGAATCCATAATGTAACGCGAAGACCTTGTTGTCACCCATAGATTCCGCTCTTTTATTGCTGCAATTCGAATTGGAAGTTTTTTCCAGTTACAATATCATCACCGACCACCTTTGGTGCACCGTTTTCGGGCATGACAATTTTCATGGAACACTGGTCAATAATATCACGCTGCACATCTATGCCGGGCATCACATAAATCAGTTCCATGCCTCTTTCGGTGAGATGAAATGCGCCGGTGTGGGTAATATAAAAAACGTTCTTTCCTTTTTTCAGACCTTCCTGGCCATTGAAAGTAATCTCAAACACCCTATCAACAAACTTTGTTTTCCCGGGCTTCACCACCTTGATGCTATCTCCCTGTGTTTCAATTTGCGCATGATCGCTCCAGGAACAACAGAAGAGAATGCTCTTGGCGCAGGTACACAAATCAATGAATCCACCAGGACCCACGTGATTGATGGGGCCTTCGCCTCGATTAGATACGTTCACATTGCCCTGACTGTCCACTTCAAGTGCCCCCAAAATCACCCAGTCAAGTCGCTTGTACATGCGATCAAAGGCTTCGGCAGAAGTTACGATGGTGTCTGGATTGACCACAGCGCCAAAGAATATACCCGGTGCAGAAACACCACCGTAGGCGCCGCTTTCATTGATCATGTGCAAGTCCTTCCGCACACCACTCACATGCAACAAGCGCGCCACTGTTTCGGGATGGCCTATGCCAATGTCAACATGGTCTCCCTTGCGGGCATTATCCACAAACACACGCGTACCCAGACGTCCCAGCGCCTCATCCACGGGCACCCTCGTGGGCATGACACGCAGGATATTATTGATGTAGCTGGCACGTGCCAGTCCTTCATCCAGCGGCAGCGAACTGTGGGGCGTGAAGCAATCCCAATATTTGCGATGTTTGATGGTAATGGTCTGTTCCGTTTCTGGCCAGTACACGACGGCATCTACCAATTCAGCAGGCAAAAACGTGTCATCATATCCTTCCTCAACAATCAGGCCGACATTTACAATGGTGCGTCCGCCATGCTGCCTTACCGCTTTCGCCAGGGAATAACTTTCGCCTATAAAAGAACAGTTCTTGAAATAGATATTGCCTTTGCGGTCGGCAGCTGGCGCACTGAAAACAGCGGTGTCCACTGGCGGCAGCCAATACTTGAATTTTCCGTCCTCCATCACCTCCACATACTGAGGCGCATCAGCAGGACAGACCCGTGTTCCCGTACCTGTGCGCGGGTCTACAAAGGTGCCCGCACCGGTGTCAAGAATAACATATTCCTGCCCTTCACCCTGCGCACGCAGCGCAAAGGTTACAGGCCCGAACAACAGGCATTGCACCTCCAGTTTGCCCTCCTGTGCCAGTTGCAAATGTTTTTTGCAGGTTTCCGTATGGGAAACAACCAGCCTCGTGGTAAGCCCCTCGAGGGCGAGTTCTTCCAGCGTACCCGGCACCTTGCCGCGTCCCCCCTGTCCACCGATATTCACCAGCGTAAGATCACGGGGATGCCCTTCCTGTTTGAAGCGGTCACGTATTGCCCAATACAGCAGTGAACACCGTTGATTGCCCCCGATTCCGGATGTCCCCAGGATTGCGCCGTCCGGAATCAATTTGACCGCCTCCCATGCAGTCATAAATTTTGGATTGTCCTTTACAGGGGAAGGATAATGCAGGTCGTACTTTTCCCACGTCAGCCGCCAGCGCATTACATGTGCAAACAATCCTAATTTGGTGAGAAAATTCATGGCGCGTCTCCAATTTTCGTTGTGATATGCATAATCCTTCTTTCACGGCGCCCCTACCAACACTGGCAGGGGCACCTTAATCGAAGATGCAACCCATCGCTGCATTCATATCCATATCTGTAACTCATTATTATTTATCCTTGTAATTCGAAACTGAACCCCTGACCCGTCACCACATCAGCGCCCACGACGATGGGAGTGCCACTCT
>CAZBNU010000076.1:0-8030 GCA_964493075.1 uncultured Nitrospirales bacterium
TTAAGAAGTTACATCGCCCCCGGTGCTCCGGCTACCCGTCACCCTTGTGACGGAACAGAGTCGGCGTTGCGCATTGAGTTTGGATTTACCCCGTGCTGGTTTCGTCAGCATTCGGACATTGACTTCTCAAGGCGCTGGCATGAGGATGTGTTGTATCGCATGGCATGTGTGGAAAAGATGCGATGTGAATTACGCAAGCGTTTTCCGGATATTCCTATAGGCGGTGATTTTGAGACGGTGCCGCCTGCCAGTCTCGACGGGGTTTATGGGGCGTTATTTGTTGCGCGATTGTTCGGCATTCCTGTGGAATACTACGAGGACAATTGGCCCGCAGCAGAGCATCAATATCTCTCGGAAGCGGCAATCATGAAACTCTCCCCACCGGAATTGTCATCGTCTCCTGTTTTCGCCGAATTGATGGCTCAGATGGATGTTATCGAAAAGGAAGGGGGAAGCATTCATGGGTATGTCAACTGGCAGGGTGTTTTGAATAATGCCTATCGCATTCGCGGCCCGGAAATTCTGACCGATTTGATGGTGAACCCTGAACTGGCATGTCATTTGTTTGATGTGCTTGCGGAGACGATGGTGCGGGGGATGCGGCTGGTGTATGTGCGGCAGGCGGAAACGGGTGTGGCGGTAAACCATGCCACGGTGAGCAACTGCCTGGTCAACATGGTGTCGCCGGAGCAGTACCGTGAATTCCTGTTGCCTCGTGACACCTATATTGCCGAACAGTTTTCCCGGTTTGGCGTTCATAACTGCGCCTGGAATGTGAATCCCTATATTGAAGATTACGCAGGTATTAAACCGTTGGATTATGTGGATATGGGGCTGGATTCGGATTTGAAGAAAGCGCGTAGGCTGTGCCCGAATACCAGGCGGGCGGTGATGTATACGCCTATGGATTTATGCAGTAAATCCACAGAACAGTTGCGGGCAGACCTGACACGCATCTATGATGAACTTGCGCCCTGCGACGTTGTCATGGCGGACATTGAGGCGGGTACGTCTGACGTTCGTGTCCTGGAATTCTGGGAAATGTCGCAGCAGATTATGGCCATATGAGTCTGTGGCCATACAAAACAGAAGGCATTGCTCCTGTTCGTGCTGCTGTGGTATCATGGCGCGCTTTTATACTACGGAGAAAACGTACCTTATATGATACCTGCTGGCGGCACATTAGATGCTGCGCCACTCCCTGGAAACACACATCAACATTCCGCGTGGCGCGCCTATTCACGATTACTCACCTTTGCCTGGCGTTATAAAACGCGCCTGGCCATATCCCTGTTTTTCGCGCTGGTCATTGCGGCTTCGTTTGGCGCAATGCTGGTCACGGTGGGATCCATTATCCGCATCACTTTTTATGAGATGCCGGAGGCGACAGCCGAAACAGTAACGCTGTTAAATGATCCTGCTGAAAAACTTGCCGCAGATATTGAAAGCATGAGCGAAACCATGAAATCCGTGGTGGGATGGGCGCCTGCGGGCCTTGCCGATTGGGTGCGTTCAACAGCGATGAAGATGCGCGCAAACCGAATGCGTGCCATTGTTATTGCCGCCGCATTGACGTTGCTACTGTCTTTCGTTATGAGTGTGGCCCGATTTATTCAGGAGTACCTGGCGGGCTCCATTGGGGCAAACATTACTACCGATCTCGGGGACGAGATGTATGCAAACCTGATGTGTCAGTCTGTGGGCTTCTTTGAGCGAAACAGTTCCGGCGAGATACTTTCCCGGTTCACCAATGATATTTTTATGGTGAACCGCGGCCTTCAAGGGGTTTTTGTGAAGCTGATGCGGGAACCCATCAAGGTACTGGTGTTTCTGGTGGTGGCTCTTTCCGTGGACTGGCAACTAACCCTTGTGGGCGTGTGTATCCTGCCGCTGGTGTTGTACACGCTCATAAGCATCGGTAAGAAAATGCGTTCCAGTGTCCGAAAATCACTGCAGAAAATAGCGGGCATGGCGACGGTGGTCAACGAGACGATTAAGGGCATTGCCATCATCAAAGGCTACAACATGGAAGCCTACGAGGTGGGACGTGTCCGCCGTGAAATCGCGCGGTTACGCAAGTTCCTGCTGCGCATGGTGACGTTGCACGCTGCCACAGGGCCGCTCACCGAGTTCCTGTTGGTGCTGGGCATTGTGGCTTTCGTTCTGTTCAGCGGCAGTCGGGTAGAGGCGGGGCTGCTGGATGCGGGCGATTTGGTGCAGCTCTACTTTGCGCTGGCCATGATGCTTGATCCGGTGCGCAAACTTTCCGATGTGAACAATCTGATCCAGACCAGTGTTGCCAGTGCGGATCGCTGCTTTGAATTTATTGATATGAAACCTGATATTGAAGAGGCTGCCGATGCAGTGCCCATGAAGCCCCTGAGTGAAAGTATTCGCTTCGAGAATGTCTCGTTTAGTTATGACGGTGTGCGGGATGCGTTGACGGACATCAATGTTGAAATCCGCAAGGGCGAAATGGTGGCGTTGGTGGGATCCAGCGGATCCGGTAAAAGCACCTTTGCGAAACTGCTTCCCCGTTTCTACGACCCTTCCCGCGGCACCGTTTATATGGATGGTATTGACATACGCAAGACCACCTTTGCAAGCCTGCGCGAGCAGATGAGCATTGTTACCCAGGACACCATCCTGTTTGCAGAGAGCATACGGGACAACATCGCCTTTGGCCGGGATTGCTACGATGACGAACGCGTTCGTAATGCCGCCCTCGCCGCCTATGCCGATAACTTTATCCAGCAGTTGCCTCACGGCTATGAGACGCTTATTGGCGAAGCGGGTTGCACCCTGTCCGGAGGACAGCGCCAACGTCTCGCCATTGCACGTGCCATCATCAAGGACCCGGCGCTGCTTATTCTGGATGAGGCAACTTCCAGTCTGGACACAGAAAGCGAACGCCTGATACAGGAAGCGCTGGACCATTTTGTGGAAGGACGTACCACCATCGTCATTGCACACCGTCTTTCCACCATTCAGCGGGCAGACCGCATTCTGGTGATGGACAAGGGCCGGATCATTGAGCAGGGCACCATGAGTGATTTGCTTGCTTCGGACAGCCTGTACCGGCGTCTTCACGACACCCAGTTCAGCACGTCGCGCAACGGCGGCGATGAATAGTGATGTGGCGCGAATGAGTTCCAAACACGCAATATATAGTTTGTGTTTCAGGTGCTTGGGAACAGTCTTTTGCGTGGGGACAGCACTTGTTTTTTGGTTGTGCTGCAGTTCCTGTACCTGCCGCACCACGGAAGAACATGAAACAACGGCTGTAACCACAGCGACGCCTGACGCAGAAACTGCCGCAGCGATAAGCGAAATCAGTGCTCCCATGCGGGTCGTTTCCCTTGCCGGGGAACCCCTTTCCGGAATGATACCGATTGCAACATTGCAACCGAATGCCTTTGATGAGCCGGTGGCCACCGGCGCTCCCACCAATGCGTCGGGGGAAAGTTCCATCCGCTTTCCTGTATCAGAGAAAATCGCGCTCCGCGCCTGGGACCCCTCGTTGCTGTACTTCCCCAACAACTTTTACGAGGTATTGCCGGACTCCGGAACCGTAAAAACGACGCTGGTGGTCAGCATGGTGAAATCAGCGAGCATAGAGGTTACCCTGATGGGCGTGGACGGCAACCCGATCCGGAACGACAATGCGGGTATCATGTTGTTTCATCCTGTTCACGGCCCCTGGTGGCCTGCCGAAGCAGACACAGACGAAACGGGTACAGCGACTTTTTACAAGGTGCCGCCCGGTAGTTATGTGCTTCGCATCAAGGTGGCTTCGGGCTTGATGGTAGAGTTGCCGGAAACCTATATTGCGCCTGATGACACCACCCATCTGGGGGCCGTGCAACTGCTGTAAAGCAATCTCATGCAGCGGTAATATCTGTGTGTACCTGTCGAATAAGCTGCGCTGTTTCCGCAATTGCGGCAAGCATTTCCTTCTCATGGGTGAATGCCAGTCCCGGGGCGTTCAACGTTTTTTTCAGGTCGGCAATGCCGCGTCGTCGCGCACCCCATGCCAGGAAACGGACGCCTACCGCAAGGAATGCCAGTTCCAGTGCGATAAGCATGAAAAAGACCATGCCAGCATGAAGGAAGGAGGTGGTGGGCAGCAGGTTTCCCTGCAAATAGGCCACGACTACGAGATAGCTGGTATACCCCAGAAATAGCATGGGCAGGGCATCCAAAAGTAGTGCAAGAGGCCAGGCAGTCAGCAGGCGTGCTTTCGCAACCAGCCGGTCATGAATAGCGCCGCTGAAGGCGCTGCGTATCCTGCGGTTCATTTCGTGCTGGTAGGTGTCCTGCTCAAATTCGGCGGGCATATCCAGTCCGGCGCGGATAAAGTGCATCCGCAACTCGCTGTGTAGATTGGAATACCGCATAAGCAGGGTTTCAGGCAGGGTATCATGACTGGCGCTGTCCGGCGTTGCCGTAAACAGGGAATTTATCTTATCAATTTCACCACGTCCATAGCCGTCAAAACCAAGCCAGACGGGCAAACGATGGGGGATTGATCGGATCAGTTCCAGTATTTTGTAGAGCGTGCCAATACCTCCCTTTGCGCGCATGCCCACTTCCTTGCCCAAGGCCTGCACCCACAAGTGAGGTTCCGCCAGGATTCCGGCTGTAAAATGGCGCATTGTAATATCTGCCAGTTCCCGGTCGGCTTCCGTTAATGTCGCGGTAAGCGCCACCAGGGTCGGTTCCTCGCGTACGATTAACCCGTGAAGTCGTTCCACAGTCCGTGCAAGCAGCCCCGCCGCGTTGGATGATTTAATGCGTGCTACCCGTTCCCGGTCGAGTTCGTGGCGCAGGTATTGCTCCAATGCTGTAAAATCGAATTCATCACCGGTGGCGCCCGCTGTTGCTGCGGCAAGTTTCCGGTCCAAGGCGCGAAGGGCATTCACCCTGAAATACTGGTCCACCTGAAACCCGTTATCCTTGAGCCGTCGGGTCCAATCGTTCTGTATCGCCGTATCCTCACGCATGACCCGTGTTTCCACGCAGACAAAGGCGCGAAGCCCTACCAAAGGACGGAGCAGGGACCAGGTGGCTTCGTCAAGGTATTTTTCGCCGTCGGCGCACAGCACGATAAGGTCGCATTCCTGAAGTACCTGCTGCACGATGCTTCGGTGTTCTTTGACAATGGTGTCTGAATCGGGGGTATCAATGAGGGCGATGTGCTCGAGGGCGGATCGGGCCACGTGGTTAACGTTTTCGAGGTTGGTCAGCGTGAATTTCATGCCGGGCGGATGGTAAACCGTTGGCGCCGAGGTGCAGGGGCGCATTTCTGAAGTGGCGGCAATCTGGTCGCCTGCGAGGGCATTGAGCAGGGTGGATTTACCCACTCCCGAACCGCCTACCAGCGCCACAAGCAACACGTCGTCCAGCCTGTTCTCCCGTTCACGCAGTTCCGCCAATCGCGCTTGCAGCAATTCTTTCTCATCGCGCAATGCACGCCATGGCCCGTCGTAACAGGCAAGCGTTTCAAGGGCCGCTATGATTCCTGTAAGCCCATTTGACATTGATTCCAATATCTCCGTAGTTTGTCCAGATAACCCCAATCAAATATGGTTAATGCGTCGTTCACAGCGCATAGTGCGGGTTGCGTCAGGTGGGAATGGAGTCCTTCACTTAATGCGGAACGCTGTTCTTCCTGCCAGGGTTGCAGCAGGCCGACCCATTGTTCCGCAAACCTGCTTTCCATGATTCGGGCCACAAATTCACCGGCCATGGGTCCTGCGATGGTCATGATTTCAGGTGCGCCGATTCCCGAAGTGAATACCGCCAGCGGCGCGGCAATTGCAGTGGGCGCAAATACCATGACCGCGTCCAGTTCAAGTAGAAAACGGCGCTGGCTTGGATTATCCTGCCACCACTTGGTGACTGTGCGTGCCACATGTTCTTTGAAGGCATCGGACAGTTCGTCGTCATTTCCGAGGACTTTCTCCGCCACTTCTTCGACGCGTGCGTCGAAGTTGATTTCATCCATTCCGGCACGAATCAGGCCACCCACAACGGGCTCCATATCGCGTATGCCTTCAATCAATACCGAGGCAAAATCATTGGCAATACGTTCAATGCTGTTCTTCTGATGTTCACGTAGGAGATGCATTCGCTCCGCATCGGAGAGTTTTTCCTGTACGGGCATTCCGAATACCCGTTTTTTCACGAAGGTGGCCATGGGATGCAGGCCGCGCAAGGCGGTGTCATTGACCCTGGCAATGCCCCGCACCACAAAAGAACGCTGTGCGCGGATTTGTTCGTGGAGCAGTTTGCCCATTTCAAGTCCCGGCTGTGGGTTATAGACCGATGCCAACGACCTTGCTCTTTTTTCGTAGGAGGGTGCGATGGCAGCAAAGCGGTCGCGCAGGGCCGTAGTCCGATCCAGAAATTGCGCCGATTCATAGAGCACGTATTCAAGCGTCTCGCGGTATACATTGCGTTTTACCGCTGCCACATCCAGTCTCTTCAGATATTCAAGCAGGGTGAGATCGCTTTCGAGTGCCTTAATATCGCGCGATGTATCGAATTCGAGGTCATAGTCGAAAGGGATTGCAAAAACGACGGTATCGTTCAGTTCGGCATCACGGATAAACTCCGCCAACTGCGCCTTAGGTGCGGCATAGTCGTTGTTGGGGTTGGCCTTATTCATCAGCGGCACCACGAGTCGCCCGGACGCATTTGCCTGCCGGAAATAGTCCACCACGCGGGCATCCTTGTATTTCTCCGGCGTCAGAACGGCGACAATGACGTCGCCCGCGGCACGTATATGGTCGGCAACCATCCAGTTGCGTTTTTCAATGGAGTCCACATCAGGCGTATCCAGCAGCGCCAGGGAATCGGGCAGTACGGGGGACGGGGCCACCCAGAGCGTTTCTTCGGGCATTTCATAGCGGGTCGAATCCTCCGGCGCCTCCAGAGAGCGGGCGGTGAATTCCGGCAGCATGATGCCGTCAAGAGCGGATTGGTGTCGGGAGGGGCTGACGGCCAGCACCGGGGAACACGTTGCTGCCGCAGTGCTGCACGCGGCGCTACGGCGGTCTCCCAACAGCATATTAAAAACGGTGGACTTGCCGGTGTTGGTGCCGCCCGCGACGGCGACCACCAGGCATCCATCGCCGGACAACTGAGGTACAAGTTTATGCTGCAGCAACCGCCGCCATTCGGCGCAGTCCTCGAATACGGCATCGCGCAGTCTTGGATAATCTTCCAACACTACCGCCAATCCGTTCAGCACTTCATTGAATCCGGAGATGCCGTTTTCTATGGAAATGCTGCTTTCCTGGTTGCTATCAGTCATAAACTCCTGCTGGACAGTTACGTCATCCATTCATTATATTTACCGGGAATAGGGAGTCTGCTGCAACACTATACACCCTTTACGCGATGCGTTCCACCCCTACGGGTGTGGTTGCCGCAATTGAAGTTTTATATTTCATGCCGCTCTGTTTCATGGACTCGGCGACCCGCAATGCCTGTTGTTGTGAACTGCAGACGCCGAACAGGGTGGGGCCACTGCCGCTCATGCCCGCCGCTTCGCAACCGCATTCCAGCAGCTGTGCTTTGATTGCCGCAAGGTTGTTGGTCTCACTGAAAACGGGATATTCCATTCTGTTAAAAACAACGCGTGGCATATCACGTTGCGCCAGTGCGCGAATGGCTTTGCGAAAGCCGGGGGTACGTCCTGCAAAAGGAGTTTCGGTGCTGAGCGTTAGTTGTGGGCTGCCGTAAACCTGTCCCGCGCTCACGGCGATGGGGGGATGGACCAGTACAAACCACAAACCCGAAGCAGGGGGTAGGGGGCTTAGACAATCGCCGCGCAAGGTGGCCGCCACGGTGCCGCCATACAGACAGTAGGTAACATCCGCGCCGAGTCTACGCGCCAGGGGAAGCAGTTGTGGAACGGTCAAACGCAAATCCCACAGTTTGTTCAAGGCGATTAGAGTTGCTGCAGCGTCGCCACTGCCGCCGGCCAATCCCGCCGACACAGGAATGCGCTTCACAAGTTGAAT
>CAZBNU010000076.1:8130-16973 GCA_964493075.1 uncultured Nitrospirales bacterium
CGCTATAATACCACGTTCCGCTTTCGGCAATGAAATAAAAAGAATAATATTCTTTCCGCCAAACTATGAAGGCCCCCGAAAATGCGGTATACTGATTAGGAATGCTCACAGGAGTTTACCACTTGGGAAAAGTACCATACATCAGTTGCGCCATTACAGCGACAGTGATACTGCTGGCCGGTTGCCATTACGCCATCGGTCCCGGCATTGTTGACCCTGAAAATATGCCGGGCTGGGCACTGTTCCTGGAAGACAATTTCGAGACGGGCGCTGTTGATCACAGGGTCTGGGATACGGGGTATCCCTGGGGACGCTACCTGCATGGTTCGGAACGGGCTTATTATACGGATGGCGCCAACCTTGAAATTGCCAATGGAACCATAAAGATGATAGCCCGCAGGGAACCCATCACCGGCTACTGCTTCGCGTGGGACGCAGCTGGCAATTTTGTTCCGTACTACAAAGATTTCGATTATACCTCTGGTATGCTCTATGGGCGGCAGCCCTTTCGCTATGGCTATTTCGAGTGCAGATTCAAGGCGCCTGTGGGGAGAGGGTTTAATGCCGCTTTCTGGTTGTACGGGGAAGAATCCTCTGAAATAGACATCTTTGAGATTCTCGGCAGCGATTCCACCGATGCCCAGATGACCCTCCATTGGGAGGAGCGCGACCCCATTGTCGGCACACGGCAATGGCCTAAACACGTTATCCGCAAAGCCCCTTCGTTTTCAGGCGGATGGCATAGTTTCGGGGTGTTGTGGGAACCGGGAATCCTCGACTGGTATCTCGACGGGGAGCGGGTACATCAAGCACGGTGGACCCGGTTCATCCGGGGAAGGCATATTCCCGATGTGGACATGCACGTCATTTTTACCTTGGGAGTTGGAGGGATGGACGGTGACCCTGATGAAACCACGCCATTTCCAGCCGCCTTTGAAGTGGATTACGTGCGTGTCTACCGCACCCCGGCAACGGAGAACATTGCGACTGAATAGGCTGAAATTTCCGATTGTTGCCCAAAATATGCGGATTACGTCTGACAAGTTGTGTGCAGCAGAACGGGAATAATGTAATTTTCTACTTCTGTAAGGAATTCGTCGTTGGTGCAGGTAGGAATTATCTGCCGTTACTGTTTTTTGTTGGGATTGTCGTGATGAGTTTGTTATAATGCACGCTGGTAAAGGGCCGTTGACAACAAATTCAAAGCAGTCATGTTGCCCTGTTATTTTACTTGTATACCGGCGGTATTGCTGGTGTCTGTGTCGCTTTGCAGCGCATGGAAAGGTTAGAAAGTGTTTAATTTTCTGCGCCATCTTCCCGGGCTTTTCTCGCACGATATGGCTATTGACCTTGGTACGGCGAATACGCTGGTGTATGTCAAGGGTCAGGGCATTGTGCTGAGCGAACCGTCTGTGGTGGCTATCAATAAGGATACGGGTGTTCCCCGTGCGGTGGGCAATGAGGCGAAGGCTATGATTGGCCGAACGCCGGGCAATATTGTGGCCATACGTCCCATGAAGGACGGGGTTATTGCTGACTTCGAAATCACTGAGGCGATGTTGCGCCATTTCATACAGAAGGTGCATAACCGCAAACGGTTGCCTGCGTGGCCGCGTGTGGCTGTGAGCGTGCCTTCGGGTATCACGGCTGTGGAGCGGCGCGCGGTGGTGGAAAGCGCGATACAGGCGGGTGCGAAGAAGGTGTATATTATTGAGGAACCCATGGCAGCCGCTATAGGCGCCGGGTTGCCGGTGCATGAACCCCAGGGCTGTATGATTGTGGATATTGGCGGCGGCACGACCGAGGTGGCTGTAATTGCTTTGGGCGGTATTGTGTTTCCGAAATCGGTGCGCGTGGCTGGTGACGAAATGGACCAGGCCATTATGCAGCATTTGAAGCGCACTTATAACCTGATGGTGGGCGAGCGCACTGCCGAGGAAATTAAAATTCAGATCGGTTCCGCGTATCCCCTGAAAGAAGAGATGGAAATGCAGGTCAAGGGCCGCGACCAGGTGCTTGGATTGCCAAAGGTGATTACCATTACTTCTGAGGAGATTCGGGATTCCCTTAAGGAGCCGGTAAATTCCATTGTGGACGCGGTGCGGGTGACGCTGGAACGCACGCCGCCTGAATTGTCAGCTGATATTGTGGATCGCGGGGTGGTGCTTGCCGGAGGTGGCGCAATGCTGCGTGGTCTCGACCAATTGATAGCGCAGGAAACCGGACTTCACGTAACCATCGCAGAAGACCCGTTGGGCGCTGTGGTTCTGGGCGGCGGTAAGTTCCTTGAAGAACTCAAACACTTTAAGCCTGAAGAAATCTAGGCACACCGCTCCTGTCCTCTTTTACAAACCCTGAAAATACTGAGATGCAATGAATGCCGGACGCATATTAAGTGAGTACAGGCCGCTTGTGGTGCTGGTTGTATTGTCGGTGCTGTCTTTCTTGTCCATTGTTACAGGCACCGAGGGTACAGCAATAAGCAACAGTATTTACCGTGTTGTTGACATCACTTCCTATCCCTTTCTAAAATTTCGGCAGGTTACGGTAAATGTGCCCAGCCGCATCTATCATTTTGTTGCAGACCACAATGCTGCGTACAATGAAAACAAAGAACTCCATCGTGAAGTTGTAAGCCTTAAAAGGTATGAAGCACATGCGTTGCAGATGCGCCAGGAAAACGCACGGTTGCGCCAAATGCTGCAATTCATTTCTGAACAGCCACGTTTTACTTTGAAGCCTGTAATTGTGCTTGAAAGCTACAAGGGTATGTTGCGCATAGATGCTGGATCCAGAGCAGGAATCAGACCTTCCATGGGCGTCATTACGCGGGACGGGGTGGCTGGTGTTGTCACTGAAGTCGCTGATTTTACCGCAACGGTGGCTACGCTGCATCATACAGACTGCCGGGTGGGCGGCATGGTATTGCGAAACCGGTTGCGCGCTTATGATGGCGTGGTGCAGGCGACGGGAAGTGATTTCTCGCACCTGTGTTCCATGGAATACATTGACAAAACTAATGTGATAGGCATTGGTGATGTAGTGGTGACCAGTCCGGAAAGTCAGTTTCCTGCGGGAATTGTTATTGGAAAAATTACAGCGGTACGGAGCGGGGAAGGGTTATGGAAAAGTGCTGAGATAATGCCGTCGGTGGATCCGTATCGCCTTGATGAGGTAATGGTTATTGTACGCGGGCTGGACGAACCCGGCTACGTGGCGGGACCTCCAGAAGCACTGCAACGGGAAGCCAATTTGGAAAAAAGCCTGCTGAATAAAGACTCGGCAGCTGTTGAACTTCCCGACATGCGGACAGTACAGGAGCGTTACGCACCATGAACACCCACGGTACCGTTTACAAACGCGATTACATCCTCTGGCTGGTATGTATTGTGTTCGCCGCCCTGATTCAAACCAACTGGCCGGAAATATTGCGGTTTCAGGAGGTTTCCCCCGATATAATTATTGTGCTGGTAGTTTACTTTGCGATTGCATACGGCGAAGAGCGAGCCATGTTCACAGGTGTCATCGGGGGACTTTATCAGGATGTTGCTGTGAATACTACATTGGGCCATCATGTTTTGTGCTACGTGGTTATCGGCTACACCATTGGTACGCTGGCGACGAGATTGATCAGCGAGCATGCCGCTGTTAAAGCAGGACTGGTTCTTCTCGCGAGTTTTTGTCAGGGAGTTATTTTTGTTGCGATTCAGTTTGCGCTACAACCGCAGCGGGGCATTTTGTATCCCATACTCAGCACCGCCGTACCGATTGCATTTTATTCTGCCGTAATCACACCGGTGGTATTTATTGTTATGGAACGCATTTTCCACAGGCGTATGTATATCAGTGATGGGATTTTATAATGCCTGCCAAGAAAGAAACAGACCGCTACGAAGGTGTTGAAAACCGGGTGCAGTGGGTTGGGATTGCTTTAATGGCAGCCATGATTATGTTGGGCATACAATTCTGGCGGTTGCAGGTGCTTTCTCTCAATGAGTTTTCCAAGCTTGCCGAGGACAACCGTGTATGGCAGAAGCGCCTTGCTTCTGATCGTGGCGTTATATATGACCGGAACGGTGAAGTCCTTGCCGACAACCGTGCCAGCGCCGACGTGATTCTGGTGCCGGGCGAGTGTCCCGCTGGAATGATTGATGCAGTATGTGCGCGCCTGGCTGAATGGCTTGGCGTTGATGGCGTTGCATTGCGTCACAAGATTGATACCTTCAAGAGTGCACCTTTCACTCAGATACTGGTGAAGCGTGATGTGACCAAAGCTGACCGTATACGCATAGACGAAAATCTGTATGCTCTGCCGGGGGTTACAACGGTGGTGCATCCTCAGCGCCGATATTTATACGGTGAAACCGGGGGACAGATTCTTGGTTATCTTGGTGAGATTAACGAAGGGGAATTGAAGAGTTATCTCGACAGGGGGTACATTATGGGCGACCTGATTGGTAAGGATGGGCTGGAGTTTTATTACGAGAATCTGCTTCATGGTCAGGATGGCTACATGCTGGTTACAAAATACGCTTCGGGACAGCCACAGTTGCGCACCGACCGTTCGGGACGTCCGTATATTGCACGATTTGATACGCGTGGACATCTTTTGAATCTTGAGGCGGAGCCTGTGTTGCCCCACGCGGGCAAGCCGCTGGAACTTACGTTGGATATCAAGTTGCAGCAGTACTGTGAAGAACGCTTGCGTGGTGAACAAGGTGCAATCGTGGTGCTTGATGCCGATACGGGAGCCGTATTGGCCCTTGCCAGCGTTCCCAGTTACGATCCGGGTGTATTTGTAAACCGCGGCATGAATGCCCAGCGAATGGAACTGCTGTCCGGGAAACGTCCAAACCGAATGTCTAATCGCTGCTATCGCGAATTGTATCCTCCAGGTTCCCTGTTCAAAATTATGCTCGCCGCTGCGGCGTTGGAGGAGAAAGTGGCGGATGAAGATACTCACTATTATTGCCCAGGGCATTTTCAGATCGATGGCAAAGGTCGGAAGTGGCATTGCTGGCGTCGAAGCGGACATGGACGTCAGACGGTTGAGGAGGCGCTCGCCTATTCTTGCGACGTCTATTTTTATAATTTAGGACTAAGACTTGGTGTGGATAAGATTAACACCTACGCAAATATGATGGGTTTGGGCGTTACCACAGGGATAGATATTCCGGGTGAGCAGTCCGGTTTGATCCCCTCCAAAGACTGGAAAGCAAAACAGAACGCGGATATGCCTTCCTGGGAGCAGCAATGGTATCCCGGTGAGACTGTTAATCTGAGTATTGGACAGGGCGCAGCCACCACGACCCCGCTGCAGAACGCTGTTATGATGGCGTGTGTTGTTAATGGCGGCTATCGTGTCCAGCCGCATCTTTGGGCCGGCGGTGCATTTCCTCTGTCAGCAAAACTCTTTCGCGATGATACCATTGAAGAGGTCAGGAAAGGGTTGCTCCTTTGCGTGGAGAAGGGACCACCTGCCCCTACGGGAACCGGCCATAGTGCCTATATTCCTGGTATGAGCATCATTGGGAAAACGGGAACGGCTCAGGTGGTATCTCTATCGCACTTGGAGAATTATGAAGAAATAGAGGATATCCCCTATGAACAGCGCCACCACGCTTGGTTCGTGGCTGGTGTTCTCGATCAGACCCCGCGATTGTCCGTCTGCGTTCTTGTTGAGCATGGTCATTCCGGTGGCAGCGTGGCAGCGCCTGTGGCGCGAGATGTCATCGAATATTTTTATGGAAAAAACAGGCAGGACCCTTCGCTGACTGTCGCAATTAAGGAGCAGTAAGGGTATGGCCTACTCCGGAAGACAGGTACAGTATCAGAACATAAGTGTGACCCTTGTAAACTTTCGCAATCTTTTTCACATTGATTTATGGTTGCCCATAATTGCGCTGTCCTTGGCCGTAGTGGGCTGGTTCATGATGTACAGTGCGGCACGCAGCACAGACATCATGTATTTTCACCGACAGATTATTTTTTTCTTCATCGGCATACTAGCGCTGGTTTTTTTTGTGTGCACGGACTATCGCTTTTTGGTGAGCATTGCGCCTTTGTTTTACGTTGGCGCCGTGGGTCTGCTGCTGGTCGTCATGTTCTACGGAACTGCCGCCAAGGGAAGCGAACGGTGGATTGCGCTGGGGCCTTTCCGGTTACAACCTTCTGAGTTTTCAAAATTGGTTATGGTGTTTGTGCTGACCTGGTATTTTACCCGTCTTGGTGATCGTATAAAGAAGATATATTGGTTTTTGTTCACCTTTATTATTGCCGCCATACCGATGGGTTTGATTCTCAAACAGCCGAACCTGGGTACTGCTTCCTGTCTGGGGCCGCTCACCATTGCCATGCTCTATGTGGCGGGATGCCGAAAACGTCACCTGACAATTATTATTATGATGGGACTATGTCTATTGCCGGTATTGTGGTGGCAGATGAAGGATTTCGATCCTGAAACTCCTGCGGAACCCCGTTTTGCTTTTGAGCTCAAGCATTATCAGAAAATGCGTATCTACACCTATCTGAACCCGGGGTATGATCCCAGGGGCAGCGGTTGGCACACGCTGCAGAGTCGTATTACCATTGGCAGCGGCGGCTTGTCTGGGAAGGGATATATGCAAGGCACACAGACACGATTGAATTATCTGCCAGAGCACCATACAGACTTCATCTATTCGTTATTGGCTGAAGAGTTCGGATTTGTAGGTGCTATTGCAGTGCTTGCGCTGTTTTTCTTGCTGTTGCTGCGCGGTCTGTTGTTCGCGCGAGATTCGGTGGATATGGCGGGGACCCTGCTTGCAACAGGCGTAGTTACTGTTTTCGCCTTCCATATTTTTGTTAATATTGCCATCACGACAGGGATGTTGCCTGTGACGGGAATTCCGTTGCCTTTTTTGAGTTATGGTGGCAACTTTTATCTTACAACGATGGCTGGTATCGGTATTTTGCTCAGCGTGCGGCTGCGAAAAAAGTCACACTCCCTTGAAGAAATGTTTTCACCCGTCGGCCATATTGCCATATATGAAATGAAAAAATAGTATTTCTTGTAGAACGCTGTTTTATATAAACACGATAGGAGATGAATTATGCGTAACGTATCTTCACACCGGACCCTGAAAAATCATTATGCTGTCTTGATAGCCCTCATCGCGGGAATCATATTTGCATCAGGGGTGACCGCCCATGAGTTTCCTTCTGTACATGATGTGGTGGCGGGCGCACGGGAACGCCTTTCCAATGCAATGCCGCTGGAAGAACTGAATAAACTCAGTATTGATCAGATAGTGGCGCAACTTACGGAGGAGGAACGGCAGGTGCTGGGTGCTTCCCATGTGCGTTTTGAAGTCAATGTGCCTGTTCGCGTGTACGTATTGATTGACAGCAAGTTTACGAAGAGCGATCCTGTGGAACCATTTTGGCTCAAAGAACGAGGATTCGAGGAAACCACCTTGTCCCTGCGATGCGGTGCGGACCGGTTTATTGGATTCATGAAAGCGTTTGATGCTGGCGTAATTGGGCTTGGAGTGAACTCCTTGAGCGGGGATAATCGCCATTACTGTGTCGCCCTCGAACCGCAAGATAAAAGGGATACCCTGGAGATTCTGAACATTTATCCGGCTTACCAGACTGTTGATGTGGTGAAAAAGGGGAATAGGGCATTTTCCGACCCTGAAACGGAGCCGATTCTTGCATTTTCTCCTGAACTTGAAGGGATGACCTTGGTGCAGGTTGATCCCTGGCGGCATCGTGATGCGCGTTTGGCGTGTATTTACACTGAAACAAAATTTCCTGCCAAGGACACGCCGGACCAGATTGTACTTACTTGGAGTGATAATCCCCAGACCACACAGACCATACAGTGGCGCACCAACACAAAGGTAAACACTGGTGTTATTGCGTACATGGAGGCGGGAGAGTCCGGAGAAATTGTGGTGGAAGAAGCGACTGTAATCGCTGCACAAACACAGGAACTTTATACACCGCGCGTCCTGAACGATCAGCGGGTTCACCGTCATACGGTGACGTTGACCGGTCTTAAACCGGGCACTTCCTATAAATTTGCAGTTGCTGATGGTATTGATAGTATCAAGGATGTCTCAGGTACCTTTACTACTGCGCCTGATGCTGTTCAGCCCTTTTCTTTCGTTTACATGGGCGACCCACAGGTTGGTTTCGAACGTTGGGCGACACTCATAAGGCATGCAGAGACGGAACGTCCCGATGCATCATTCTGCATAATTGCCGGTGATCTTGTGAACAGGGGTTCAGACCGGGATGACTGGGATGACTTTTTTTGTAACGCAGGGAATTATTTCGCACGCAGGCCCATAATACCGGTCATAGGAAACCATGAATATCATCTTAGCAGTGGAAAGTTGCTCTATAACGATCTCTTTACTTTGCTTAAAAACGGACCGGATACGGTGCCGCCGCAACATGCCTATAGTTTTGAATACAGCAATGCCTTGTTTGTGATTCTGGACTCCAATCAATCCCCCCGTGATCAGGTGGCGTGGCTGGACGCAACACTTGGCAGTTCGGATGCCACCTGGAAATTTGTGTCCTTCCATCATCCCATCTATTCCTCTTCACCCAAGCGTGATAACCCCATACACCGTGCCCAGTGGATGCCTGTGTTTGATAAGCATCATGTGGATATGGTGTTGCAGGGACATGACCATGCTTACCTGCGCACCTTTCCAATGAAAAATAATGAGCGTGTCGATAGTCCTGCTGAGGGGACACTATACGTGGTTTCAGTATCGGGCACTAAGATGTACGACCTTGGTGAGTTTGACTACGCTGACAAAGCCTTTGCAGATACTTCCACCTATCAG
>CAZBNU010000077.1:0-14659 GCA_964493075.1 uncultured Nitrospirales bacterium
GCGGAAGGAACAGGTCTGTGGGTGATACAAAACGGATATGGGTCAGGTGGCCTCAAGTAGGTACTAAGGCATCTTTTTTGTTTATTGGAGCAGGCCTTAGCGTTGAAGTATTGGTCATTCTGCTGCACATGCTGATCAAGTATTTCCAAGAAAATCGGATACGTGTTCTGGGCCTAAAGTTCACACAGCTTTATAGTAGCAATGCTGTTATTGGCCTGGTGGGGACGTTGATACTCGGGTATGGCATTATTTGCCTGCTCAGAGGGTTGCGTGTCAGCCGCCGAGCAACGGCATGGGGATACACAGGTGTTTTTTTAATTGTCTGCTTTAAGATTATGGACCTTGTAAATTCATTCCATCACCTCTTTTTGCGTGACATGCTCGGCGTACCTTTTGATATAGATGTAATGATAATGAATGTTCTTCTTGTAAGCAGCGCCGCAACACTACTTGTTGCCATGATGCACGCCCTGTTTGATTTGCACAAGGTAGAGACTGCACTTGACCAACGCAACCGAGAACTTGACCGTGAAATACGGGATCGCCTCCTTCTTTCCACAGCCATACAAAATGCCGCTGAATCCATCCTGATTACAGATGTTTCCGGTGCGATTCAATATGTAAATCCTGCCTTCGAGCATGTTGCCGGTTTCACACAGTCGGAAGTGATAGGGCAAAAACCAAGCATACTGAAAAGCGGCAGCCATGACAAGGCCTTCTATGAGGAACTCTGGAGTACCATCACGGCGGGAAAAGTCTGGCGTGGACGGTTCCTGAACAAACGTAAAGACGGCGATTTTTTCAGTGAAGACGCCACCATTTCCGCCATTCAGGATGAGCAGGGGCACATTACCCATTATGTTGCGGTTAAACACGATATCACCCGTGAAAAACTGTTGGAACAGCAGGTGCAGCAATCGCAGAAACTAGAGGCCATCGGCACCCTGGCTGGGGGCATTGCCCACGATTTGAACAACGTGCTTGCTGTTATCATTGGACATAGCGAGATGAGCCTGAGCCGGCTTGAACCGGAACACCCGGTTCACAAGAGCCTTGAAGTAATCATGCGTACAGCGGAGCGTTCTTCCCAGTTGATCAAGCGGCTGCTGATATTCAGTCGCCAGGGCGTTTCTGAGTCCAGTCCCTTGGAGCCTTCATCGCTCGTGCGCGAACAGATGAAGGTTATCCGTTCCTACCTGCCATCGAACATTGCTATTTCAGATTTCATTGATCCTGATGCTGGCTATGTTCTCGGGGCACCCATTGAGATTCAGCAGATTGTTTTCAACCTGTGTACAAATGCCAATCACGCCATGCAACCCGCAGGCGGCGCTCTTGAGATAGGCATAGGCAGTGTCGTTGTAGAGCAGGAACAGACCTTGACCGCTGGAGTGCTTAAGCCAGGCGACTATGTGCGCCTCTATGTGCGCGATACCGGCTGTGGCATGGATGCCGCCATACTGAAGCGCATATTCGAGCCTTTCTTTACCACCAAAGAAGCGGGCATGGGTACGGGGCTGGGATTGCCCATGATACATGGCAGTGTCATGCAAAGCGGAGGCGCTATTGAAGTGACGAGTGCGCCTGGTAAAGGTTCGCGTTTCGATCTTTACTGGCCGAGACTGACCTGCGAGCCCAAGCAGGAACCGCGGACGATAGATATTCCCGATGGCGGCGGAAAAACGGTATTGGTGGTGGACGATATGGTGGATTTCAAAGAATTGCTGGAAGTGAATTTGACGGCGCATGGATTCACGACAGAAGGATTCACAGAGGTCTTCACCGCTTTGGATTTCTTTCAGGACAATAGTGACGCTATAGATATTGCGCTGGTGGACTACATGATGCCCGGCATGAACGGCAGTGAACTGGCAGGACGACTTCATGAGATAAAACCCGGCTTGCCAATTGTAATGCTGAGCGGCTACAGTTGTAATGTGACCGACGAAAATGCTGCGGAATATGGCTTTGCGGCAGTCATCAGCAAGCCCGTTGAAACATCGCATCTGATTTGTACCATTTCACGTTGTCTTGCATAGCGCCTGTTGGCGTTCCCAGCAAGATGTATAAAGGATTCATTTACAAAGGAACATCAAAATGCAGGAAGTTAGAAGAGTTGTTTGTTGTGGAATGCTGACGCTTTTATTACTTCAGGCACTGGCAGTTGGGGAAGCTTCCGCGCCCTGGTATGAGCGCATGTTAACAGGTATGGAAGTGGGACCAACCGGCGCACAGTTTGGCCATAGTGACCCTGAAGACGAGCGGTATTGCGCCAGTTTCAACGGTACGGATATTGTCCGGTACTGTGTCAAGGCAGACAGTGAATATCTGGTGATGTGGGTGCGCGACGGCGATTACGCCTATTACAATTCCACATTGCTGCCCAAAGCACCGGGATTGGGAGAGCGCGATCCGTTGCGCGAAGTTATGGACGAAGCCGCCAAACACAACATGCCCGTGATTTCCTATTGTGTGGTACAGCAGGGCGGCCATTTCTTGAAGGCGCATCCTGAATACGAAATGCGTGATGTAAATGGCACGCCGATTGGACGGTTTTGTTACAACTCCGGCTATCTGGAATCCATGAAGGCCATTGTGGCGGAACAGTTGGCCTATGGCATTGACGGGTTTCACATTGACATGATGGACCAGGGGTTCGGGCCGCCTTACGGTTGCTGGTGCAGCACCTGCCGCGAGATGTTTGAGAAGCACTATGGCCATCCCCTTCCCACGGGTGTTTCATGGGATGCGACTTGGGATGATTTTATGCAGTTTCGGTATGACGCCAGTGAACGGTTCATGCAAAATCTTTATGCCTATATCAAGTCCATAAACCCGGAAGCAACGGTGGATTTTAATTATCACGGCAATCCGCCCTTTTCCTTTGAGGTGGGTCAGCGTCCCGTACAACATGCCAATAATGCAGACTTTGTTACCGGAGAAACTGGCGTGTGGGGATTCAGTGCATTGACGGTTGGGCTGAACGTCGGATTCTATCGCGCTGCCACGCCGGGTTTGCCTGTACAGGTGGCCATGCAGCGGGGTGTACGCATGTATCATGATCAGACTACCCGCCCGTTGGCAGATATTCGCTGGGAGTTGTTGTCCCTGTTGGCGCATGGCGCTTTTGTGACGGTGGTGGACAAGACCGGATTTGATGGCTGGCTTGACCCGGTAACCTACGAACGCCTCGGCGAAGCATTTCGGGAGGTTCATACCAAAAAAGAGCATTTTGGACAGGAAATATTGAGCGATGTTGGCATTTACTACAGCCACCGTACACGCGATTGGGTGGGACGGGAAAAACCGGGAGAATACTTCGCCTCATTTCAGGGCGTGCATAAAGCAATGGTGTACGACCATATCCCCTGGGGTGTTGCCCTTGATGAGAATGCAACGCTGGCTTCCCTCAAATCCTTCGCGGTGCTGATTGTGCCCAACGCGGGGATTTTGAGTGAAGACGAGGTAGCGCTTTTCAGTGCGTATGTGGAAAATGGCGGCAATCTTATTGTTACAGGCTTGACGGGGTGTTATGACCGCATGGGCAACCCATCTTCCCAGAGCGCCTTGGAAAACTTGATTGGTGCGCGTTTTCTGGGCGCCCTAGATTCTCTGGACAACTGGGTGACGCTGGCAGCAGATATGCCGGAGGCGTTGCGGGGTGGCACGCCTACCGACTGGCCGTTCCTGGTTAAGGGATTCGCAGCAAAGTATGAGGCGGAAACAGCCATACCATACGGTCAACTGATAAAACCCTATCGCACGATCCGTCAACAGGAGGGAAAGGAAGGAACGGACTGGCCCATGAGCGCTGACGAGGCGGTGGGCCCCGCCCTGTTGCTTAACAGTGTTGGTAAGGGCACTGTGCTGACCCTTGCGGTTTCGCCAGGTTATGCCGCATTCAGCGATCACCATATTGTGGAAGCGAGAAAACTTCTTGTCAATGCTGTGCGTTTCCTGCAGCCTTCGCCCCGTGTGCGGATTGATGCACCTGCCACCGTGCAGACGGTTGTAAGTGATGATCCGGACGAGCGCATTCTGCGGGTACATCTGCTTGGGTATAACGCGCCGCCTCAGACAACACCTGCGCAAAACCGACCCTATGTATTGCCCGCTTTGATGGAAGAAGGGCCACTATACCGTTTTGAAGTAATCTGCACAGAGAAGATTACGAACGCTTCCGCACTCAATCCCACCACCTCACTCACTGTGGACGCCGCGACAGTAAAGGGAACAGTCAACGACGTACACGAGGTGATAGTGATTCGGTACTGACGTGTAACGCCAACCGCTATTTCCGCTTAAGCAGTTTGGCAAAGAAACCTTTGATGCGGTCCAACAGACCCATCTTCTGCGCGGCTTTCTGGGCGGGACGTGCGGCCTGTTGCTGGGAAAGTTTATACACGTTCATGAGGGCGGCTTTGAACTCAAGCGCAGAGCCGTACCGGTGTTCCGGATTGGGCGCCATGGCCTTTTCAAGAAAGGCATCCGCCTCTGGAGGCAGGTCGGGGCGCAAGGTCGTAATTTTCAGCCCGGGCAGGGGAGCGCGTCCAGTAAGCAATTCAAAAAAGATTACGCCCAGGGGATAAATGTCGGCGCGATGGTCCACACCGGCAGGGTTGGTCTGCTGTTCCGGCGCCATGTAATGCACCTTGCCAAGATTGGCGCCGACAATGGTGAGTCCCTTGAACTGGTCGTCAAGTTTGGCAAGACCAAAGTCTACCAAGCGCACCGAACCATCCCGGGACACCATTATATTCTCCGGAGAAAGGTCACGGTGAATGGTGATGGTGTGGGCGTGGGCGAGCGCGTCCGCAACCAGGCACAACACACGCACTACCGATGGAAGGTCGAGGCGATGCTTCTGTTGCAACCACAAACGGAGGCTCTTCCCGTCAATATACTCCATTGTATAAAAGAGGGTGTCGTTCCACTTGCGCGCATCAAGCACCTTTACAATGCCTGGATGGCTCAACTGGCGAACGGTTTGCACTTCACGCACAAACCGGCTGATGGCCTGGCGACTGTTCGAGTATTTCGCATGCAACGTTTTCAACGCTATGTCGCGGTTGGTTTTGGTGTCTGTGACAAGAAACACTTCTCCCATACCGCCGCGACCCAGCTTCTTTTTTATGATATAGCGTTCTGCAATTACATGTCCAGGTTGCAGTTGGTCTATTACGTCTGCCATCCCCGTCTTGATTCTCCTTGGTAAAAAAACACTTACTTACAATAACGATAACCTTCGGATTATATCTTATTTCACATCAAATTTGCGAAATAGTTTTGCCGAATCTGCCGCGTCTCTGTAAACATCTTGATAAAAGCGGCTTTAATATGACAATGTAGTGGTTGATTTCACTTAAGAATGTTACCGTCAGGATGGATTTTGAATATGCGCATTGCCATTATAGACCTGCTTTTTTCCTGGCCGCCGCATGGCGGTGCGGATGTGGACGTGTACCATGTCGCGCAGGGGCTGTGCGCTCAGGGACATGAAACGCATCTGATCTTCGTGCGTGATGCTTTGACTTGGGAGCGGGGCCAGGCGGATGTGGGGGTGTTGCCCTTTTCTACAGAATGCCTTGCGTTTTCTGCGGGAGCGCTAACGGAGGCAGCACTCACGGCGCGGGTGCGCCAGGCCGTTAAGAACTACCGCCCGGATTTTGTGTTTTTGACCCAGGCCTATTTCTTCAAAGTGCCCCTTATCCTTGCGTTGAAAGATTTCCGGGTGATTTCACGTTGTTATGCCCACGAAACGGCCTGTCATCGGGACATCCTGCGATTTAAAGGTGAAAAGCCCTGTCCTAATGAGTACCGGCGTACCCCAGATATATGTCGCCGCTGCGCTTTGGAGAGCCAGCGGAACACCATCGTTCAAGGACACCATACTGCATGGACTCAGGAATACGTGGAGACTTGCGCTTGGTCGCGAAATTTCTACGATAAATTTTTGGCGGCCATGTACTCTTTACATGCTGTTGTCATTACGACGGAACAGATGCGCGACCAGGTTTCCGGATTATGCGACCGAATTCACGTAATCCCCCACGGGGTGGATACCAACCGTTTTACGCCAGCAGAAAAAGACACCGAACGAAATGTCCCCATTATTTTTTCTCCGGGCCGCATGGAAGATCCAGCGAAAGGAATGCAGGTACTCATGGATGCGGCGACCATGCTTGCCTCCGAAGGGCGAACATTTGAGGTGCATGCTACCCTTCCAGAAGGGTATGGTGGGCCACCGTGGCTCAAGGCCGTCGGAAAGATTGCCCATGAAGATATGCCTCATGTGTACCAGCAAGCGGATATCTGTGTAGTGCCCAGCGTGTGGGACGAACCCTTCGGCATAGTAGCCCTTGAGGCGATGGCTTCCGGGTTGCCCGTGTGCGCGACCCGTGCGGGCGGGTTGCAGGACATTATCGTACACGAAAAAACAGGGCTGTTATTTGACCGTGGGAATGCCGCCTCACTGGCAGAGGGGTTGCGTAAAATGCTGGAGGATGACACCCTGCGCCGCACCATGGGAATGGCAGGCCGCAGCCGTGTTGTTGACAACTACCGCTGGGAATCAATCTTGGAATACTTCTATCCCCTTTTGTTTCACGATTGACGGCTCTGCAGATTGGGGAAATCAGGTGGGTAAGTGTGGCATCATACCCAAAGATGTCTTTGCCAGTGCTTCTGGTAAAAACGTGTTTTCGTACTGACTAAAAGGAATAAACGGAGGCGCCTATATGGACAGGTTTCGAGGATTGCCCGGATTGCAATTTGGCACGATATTCGTTGTGGCCTTGTCCCTGTCTATTGGTTGGGGCATCCGCGGCAATTTCGGTCATGAATCCGGCGCAATGATCGCAGGCGTGTTGGCTTCCATTGCCGCATGCCTGATGTCTGGCCGGTCGGACTGGCGTCGTCGCGTTCCGTTCTTTGCGCTTTTTGGAGGACTGGGGTTCGGATTTGGTGGCTCCATCTCTTATATGTACCCCATTTCCTTTGCAGGTTCCGAACAGTGGAGCACCTGCATCTATGGATTTTTCACTACCTTTTGGGTAGGCGTATTATGGGCAGGTATCGGCGGTATGGGCGCCGCGCTGCCTGCTGTGATGGACCGCAAGCGTCTCAATAGTTTTTGTGGACCTGTGGCCTTTGTACTGCTAATCATGGTTCTCAGCGGTCTTTTCTTTGAACCCTGGCTTTCCGAAACGCTGGTGATACCGGGCGCGGACAAAATGGATACCACCTGGCACCGTCATCACAATCCCCTGTACTGGTTTGACGCCGATTGGTTTCCGGCGCTGATGGCACTATTCGGAGTATGCTTGTACGATCTTTGTAATCGTCGTTTTTCGGGCGCCTGGCGCCTGCCCCTCTATTGCGGTCTTGGCGCGGCGGTGGGTGCGGTGGTTTATCACCTTACTATTTTGCTGGGGTTGCACGGACATATTGCCAATGCTCTGGTAGTGCCCTTGGGCGATCCGAACGCCATCAACCCCATGACAGGCGAAGTCTTTGGCAACGTAACATTCCTGTCCAACTGGCCCAATTTTGTGCATTACTATCCGGAACACCTGGGTTGGCTGCTAGGTGTTGTCGCGGGAGGCGGTATTTATTTCTGGCGGCACGGCGCGTTCCGCTGTGATTCAAAATTGATTCTGTATCTGGCGTGTGGCTGGTTGTTAGCTTTCATTCTTATGCCTACGTTAGGCTCCATACCGCTGCAATCCATCGGCGGATTTCGCATGACCCCGCCGCGCAGTGACGATTGGGCGGGCATCACCGGCGTCTTTGTGGCGGGGACGATCTATTGCCTGCGTTATAACCTGGGTGGTGCGGCATTTTCCGGAACCGTGACCGGGCTTATGGGCGGTTTCTTTTTCATTCTAATGCCGTTCATTCGGGCGTTGTTGCGAATACCGGGGCATCCGTATCGAACGCTCGATGGCATGACGGAGGCCTGGACCCATTATCAAAGCGCTAACTGGCACAGCATCATGGAACAGATGCACGGGTTTGGCCACGGGATTGCGTTGGCGGTGGCGCTGGGCATGCTGGCGGGTATGGTAAAGCCCCATGGCGACCGGGACCAGCGCAAACGCGGTGCAGAAATATTTGCAATTATTTTCGTCCTGTTTTTTGTCACCCTCATGAACGTCTTCAAGAATGTGAATGAGTGGACACAGGGCAATCATAAAGCAGTTCCTGAAATCATGAAAGCACCGCTCTTTTCGTTTATTGAAATGCCTGCCAGTTTCTGGTTTTTATCTGCCTGGACGGCAGTTTCCATCGCCGTCGTTGCGTTGATGTTTGTGCATCTGCGGCGGCCTTTGCCCATCGTGCCGTCCTCTTGGCGCGCCCGAAGCCAGATACTGTATCTGGCCTTTTTGTGGATCATGGTCATCGCAAACTTTGAACGCGCTCTGGTTAATTTTCATGAAAACCGACTGGTTACAGAATGGGTGATTATTATAAATGCCGCCCTGGCAACTTTCCTCATAATTGCCCTGCCCCGATCTTCAAAGAAACTCTACCCCGTGGAACCGCTGTCGTACGGCGCATTAGTCCGCCGGATATGGCTGTATGCTCTGCCTGCCATTGCGTGTGCGCTGCTTGTCATGGCTGTGACGGTTCGCCTGTTGTATGGCGATGCACCCTTGGACAGTCCGGACAGCAACCACAAGCGCTGGGGCGAAGAAGCAAAATGGCGTATTGATCCCATACTCAAGAGTGGGGAACATCGTTAATGAAAAGGATATGAAGTAGATTATGAGTACAACACAATGGAAAACCGCAAAAGAATATCAGGAAATACTTTACGAAAAGGCGGAAGGCATCGCCAAAATCACCATCAACCGGCCCCATCGCCGCAATGCCTTTACCCCGCTGACGAACGACGAAATCAGCGATGCCCTGCGTGACGCTCGGTTTGACGGCAACATCGGCGTCATCATTCTCACGGGCGCGGGCGATAAGGCATTTTGCAGCGGCGGCGATCAGAAAATTCGCGGCGAGTCTGGCTATGTGGACGACCATACGAAACAACAGCGCCTGAATGTACTGGACCTGCACCGGCAGATACGCACCTGTCCCAAGCCGGTAATTGCCATGGTGGCCGGGTACGCTATTGGCGGCGGCAACATTCTGGCCATGGTGTGCGACCTGACCATTGCGGCGGACAACGCCATCTTCGGGCAAACGGGCCCGAAGGTTGGTTCCTTCGATGCCGGATACGGTTCCGCACATCTGGCGCGCATGGTCGGTCAGAAGAAAGCGCGTGAAATATGGTTCCTGTGCCGCCAGTACAACGCCGAACAGGCACTGCAGATGGGACTGGTGAACACGGTGGTTCCCCTGGAACGGCTCGAAGAAGAGACCGTGCAGTGGTGCCGCGAAATCCTCGCCAACTCCCCCACCGCCATACGCTTTATCAAAGCCGCCATGAACGCTGACGAAGATGGTCAGGCAGGACTGATGGAACTGGCAGGCAATGCCACAAGCCTTTTCTATATGAGCGAGGAAGGCCAGGAAGGCCGTAACGCCTTCGTGGAAAAACGCAAGCCCGATTTCAGCAAATTTCCCCGGAACCCGTGAGGAGTTACAGGCTGTGTTGTGTGTTGAAACAGGATGAGTATTGCCTGTAGGATAAAGACATGAAAGTGCCCATGCGAATATATGCAGACACGTCTGTGTTCGGCGGAACACAAGACGACGTTTTTGCATCAGCAAGCAATATGTTCTTTGAACAGGTGCGCGAAGGGCATTTTCATCTTGTGGTTTCTGGTCTAGTTGAACAGGAGTTACGCAAAGCGCCTGCTGCGGTGCGCGCCGTATTCGAGGAGTTTCTGCCTGTCATGGAAGTGGTTCAGGAGTCAGAGGCGGCTCTGTCTCTTCAACAGGCCTATCTTGACAATGGGGTACTGACCTCGAATTGGGCAGATGACGCCTTGCATGTTGCGCTGGCAAGTATTTCGGAATGCGCGGCAATCGTAAGTTGGAATTTCAAGCATATTGTCAATCTTAAACGTATTTCATTGTATAATGCTGTAAGCATGCTGCACGGGTATCGATCGATTGAGATTCGTTCACCGTTGGAGGTATTGGAATATGACGACTCAACACAGTAAGAATAAACGTTTTGATTGTGTGGAAATGATGCATCAAGGGGCCGCACGCGTACAGACGGAACTTGCAGGCAAGTCTGTTGAAGAACGGGTGGCTTATTTTCGGGAAAGTACGCAAGCATTGCTTGATCGCCAGGCCAGACTGCAAAAGCAGGGGCTTCAGATTCGTGAGCAGAAGTAAGCAGCATCAGGAGGTCGTTGCGTGAATCAGACGGATCGGGCGGATCAGTCTGATTACCCTCAGAGCAGCCATCCCACAGAAAATAACAGGCTGAACCCCAATAGTATTTTCCCTGTGGCGGCAAGGCAGGCGTTCAGGGTTGCGCCATCCCGTTCCGTGAACACGGTTCGTGTGGTGCGTAGGGCAGGAAAAACCATAACCCATGCCGCCAGTGCACCCCAGCGTCCTCCTGTTATCATGCACAGGCACAGCGGCACTATCACAATGGCAGTCATCATGGACAGCAGGTATTCCCAACGGGCAAAGTTGGTGCCAAAGCGCACAGCGAGTGTTTTCTTTCCCGCTTGCCGGTCCTGATCAATATCGCGCAGATTGTTGACGGTCAGGATAGCGGTGGAGATGAGTCCGGGCGCGATCCCCGCCAGCAAGGGAATCAGGCTTATATCTTGCACCTGCACATAAAAGGTTCCCGCTACGGCAACGGGACCGAAAAAGACCAGCACAAAAATGTCTGCCACGCCGATATACCCCAACGGCAACGGGCCACCGGTATACAACACGGCAAACAGCATGGACAATACGCCGATCACCAGAATCGGCCAGCCGCCCCGGTAAATGAGATAGAGTCCAAAGAGTGCTGCAAGAAAAAGAACAGTGGCGGTTGCAAATCGCATCTGTCCGGGGGTGACCAGTCCCGCTTGGGTGGCACGCTGTGGCCCGATCCGTTCGGCAGTGTCAGTACCTTTCAGGTAATCGTAATAGTCATTGGCATAGTTTGCCGCGATTTGGATCAACAATGCGCCCATCAGCGCCGCAACGGCTGCACCAGCATGAAAACCACTGTCGCCAAACGCCAGTGCCGTGCCCATAATTACGGGCGCGGCGGCGGCAGGCAACGTGCGCGGACGCGCCGCAGCTATCCATATCTTGATAGTAACATTGGTCATTGAACGACAATACCCTTGACTTTGCGTGCATCATAGCAGGACAAAGGGTATCATATACTAGTTTTGTTGCTTCCGAATAACAAACGGAAAAACAAGGCAGCGTTGTGAAATGGAAACCTAACCCGGCATAGCCGGAACCAACATAAAAGATGTCAAGGATCGCAATGACGGCAACTGTAATATTGTATCCTTTTGCGCAGAAAGTCATTGGTAAAAGACGAATCCGGGCACTATATAATCATGATGCCAGAGGTTAACGTAAATCGTTCATCTTTGCAGCAATCTGTGCAACACGAACGCCCAGCGCTTCCCCTTTTTTGAGGTAATGGGCGGCCACATAGCCCTCGCCGCTTTTCTCTTCAGGTGTGGTACAGGGTTCTTCTCCTGTGACTGCGGATGCGCCGAAGGGCTGGCTTGAATTCGGACCTCCCACAACAATCATCTGGCACACCAGCATGGCATGGATAATATCCATTTGCACCAGTTCTTCGCCGGCGGAAATGCCACTGCCTGTGGCAAATGCCGCGCCTATTTTGTTTTTCAGCCTTTCATCCTTAATGGGCCATGTATTGATGAATTCCTGCACTTGAGGTGCAACATTGGCCTTATATACCGGACTGCCAACAATCACGGCATCCGCTGCCAGTACATCTTCCGCCGTCGCTTCTGCGATGCTGAGCAGGCGAATGTGTGTACCTTCCACGGATTCTGCGCCTTTTGTCACGGCCTCCGCCATGGACTTGGTGTGGCCTTTATTGCTGTAATACACCACCAGTACGGTGGCGCCATCATCCTGTTGGTCCTCAGCAAAGGCAGCTGCGGACAGTGTTATCACCATAACCAATAACAAAACTTTTTGCATTTGTGCTTCTCCTTCTTTACCTTGTTTTTTTGATCCTTGTGTAATCGCCCTATTTTCTCCACATTGGTTATTGTGCCAGATTGATAGTGAAAAATCGCAATGGGAGATTTACGCACGGAATTTATTTTTGCTCTTGCTCTTGCTATACTGCTGCAATGAGCAGTATCGCACACATAGTAGTGCGGGACTTCCCGCATCATGGTACACAACGCGGTAATAGCAAGTAGGAGTGTATTATGGCTTCACACTTTTGTCATAAATGCAATGCTCCCTGGGAGAGCGACAAGCGACAACCGGGATTCAAGGAAACCTGTGCGGGTTGCGCGGCGTACCTGCATTGCTGCAAAAACTGTCGGTTCCATACGCCCTCGGCGCACAATCAATGCTACATTCCCAACACGGAATACGTTGCAGACCGTAAGGGACTGAACTTCTGCGAGGAATTTGAATTTCGCAGTGGCGCTGCAAAATCAGACGCCAACACAGAAAAACAGCAGGCCGCAAAGAATAAACTTGATGCTCTGTTCGGTGAAGAAGACGGGAAACCGGTATCGTTCGATGATTTGTTTAAGGAGTAGGACAGGTAGGACGAGTAGGACAACTATAAGAAGCGGCTTATTATCCTACTCGTCCTACCCATCCTACCCGTCTTACTATTCCTGCTTTCCAGAAGTATACCACTTGAACATGCGGGGGACCCCTTTGTCTTTTTTGACATCCCTGAAACTGATGGGGATGGTGCGGCCTGCTTCCATGTCGGTAATATGGAAATGGATGTGGGGCATCATGCTGTTGCCTACGTCGCCAGATGCGGCAATGACTTGGCGCTGTTCCACTGTGTCGCCTTCTGCAACATAAGCACCATCCTGCTTGATGTGGGCGTAACAGGCGCGGGTGCCGTCCCCGTGATTCACATACACTACATTGTTCGGCCAGTTGCGTCCGTGGCCGTCGTGGTGCTGCACCACCTTGACCACTTTACCGGCGCGGGCGGCGCAGATGTCCGAACCAATGGGCATGTAGAAGTCATAGGCATACTGGCTGTTGCCACGGTGGCTGACCACGCCGCGCACGCCCTGCACACAGAAATACTTGATGCCTTCCGGCCAGGGCAGCAGGTACGGCGAATCTTCCGGCGGCGGAAACTGTGACAGGTCCTGCGGGCCTGTCAGGATGAAGAACAGCATGGCGCCTGTCAATGGAAGAATGGTTGCCACGCTTCCCAGTATTGACCATCGCTTCATTTTCGTCACTTTCTGTCATCCCTCTGGTTATGGCTGTTCCTAAACAAGTGGCGAACAGCACGGGTTCTTGTATATTATACCTATAAATTGTTGCTGATTCGCACAGGCTTAAAACCGTGCCAGTGGCAGCGTTGTTGTTGCGTTTGCAATTCAGAGTTACAAAACACGGGTGATGCGTATGTCTAAAATTCATGCTACTGCAATTATTGATCCGAGTGCGGAACTGGCGGATGACGTGGAAGTCATGCCGTACACGATCATTGAAGAGCAGGTACACATCGGGCCGGGCTGCATCATTGGCCCCCACTGTGTTATTGGCAAAGGGACGGTTATGGGCGAGAATAACCGCACTTACAGCGGTGCGCAGATTGGGGTATCGCCCCAGGATCTCAAGCATCTGACTGATGCGGTGGGCAAGACGCTAATCGGCAGCAACAACACCTTTCGGGAATCCATGACAGTCAGTTCCAGCACTGTCTACAGCCCGGAAGACACGGAAAAAGCAACGCGAATTGGTGACAACTGCCTGTTTATGGCTTGTTCTCATATTGCCCACGACTGCACGGTGGGCAGTCGCGTCATTCTTGCCAACAGCGCCGCGCTGGCGGGTCATGTTGAAGTGCAGGACGGCGCGATACTGGGTGGGCTTTCCGGGGTGCATCAGTTCTGCCGGGTCGGTGCGATGGCGTTCATCGGCGGCATGTCGCGCATCAACATGGATGCCCTGCCCTACATGATCATGGAAGGACATCCGGCACGATGCTACGGACCCAATGTGGTTGGCCTTACCCGTAATGGATTCAGCAAGGAAACGGTGTCCCGGATTCGACGCATCTACAAAATTCTGTATCGTTCCGGACTCAATACCAGCCAGGCACTCAAGGAAATTGAAAAGACGGTGGAGGAGTGCGACGAAAAACAGATTCTCATGGATTTCGTGAAAAGTTCGAAGCGCGGCATCCTTCGCTAATTCTTTCCCCCGCGGGATTTCGTTTCATGGTATACTGAATGACAGGACTGGTTGATACGGGGGAGGTTCAGATTACGCAGGAGCAAACAAGAAGGAGGAGTGTCATGGCTGACAAGAGTCTGTTGATCACCGGCGCAGGCGGATTTCTAGGCAGGTTTATCATTGACCGGTATCTCACGGAATATCCCCATACCCTGTACCTGCTTGAACACGGCGCCTTCCTCCAGAAACTGCGTGACCACATAGGCCAATCCTATCCGGACGCGGAAAGCAGCGGACGGGTCGTTATTTTTGAAGGCGATATTACCAAAGAGGGATTGGGACTGGACGACAG
>CAZBNU010000077.1:14759-16711 GCA_964493075.1 uncultured Nitrospirales bacterium
AAGGTGGACGGCCCCTACTACCTCTTTGAAACCATTGCGCGGAACCTGCATTTCATCATGCCCGACTGCGGCCCCGTAAAGTGCCACATTGCGCCGGTGGATTTTGTGACCGACGGCATGGTAGAGGTCTTTGAGAAAGACGAAACCGCCACGGGCAAGGTGTGCTGCCTGATGGACCCCGACCCGGTCACCTACAATACCTTTGTTGATCTTGCCTGCCAACACTGGCCGAAGTTTAAGCCGCTGCTGCGCGTGCCTTTCGGCATCATGAAACCGGTGGCAAAGTGGTCCATTTTTGAAAAACTTTCAGGCATCCCCTTTGAGGCGTTCCAATATGGCGATCAACCTATCGAATATGTCTTTGAAGAAAGTACGGAACGCCTTGCCAAAGTGGGGCTGCATTGTCCGCGACTGCCCGATTACATGGACGTGCTGGTGCGCTACTACAAAGAACACCTGCAGGACACAACCATACGTCGCGGCGACTGGCGGAATATACTCAAGCCTTGACGACCTAGTAGGATTTTGAATCATACCTGCTATTGTAGACGTATTTTCGCCAGGTAGATGCAGGTCTTGCCTTCGTGGGAAGCGTAGTAACTGACCCAGAGCATGTCGTCGTGCCAGACCAAACCGGGGTAGCTGGTATCGCCGCCGCTGGGCAGTTCAATGATGGGATCATACCTGTCCAGCGTCAGCGGGCCGAGCGCCGTTTTGACAGGGTCGCCGTAGCGACGGCCTGCTGCCCACATCTGGCCATCGGGCAGGAGGATGAAATTCGGGCCGCCAATGGCGCAGCCGAGTTCATTGAATGTCCAGTCCTTGTAAGGCGGTTTGCTGCTGCCGAAAAAGGCATTGCGGCTGTCCCCTTCACGGCGTACCAGCGCCAGCATAGTGCCGTCTTCCTGAAAGCGCAGTGTGGTTTCGTTGGGTTTTCCGTCAACAGGGAGTTCCGCTAGGGGAGACCAGTCCAGACCATCCTTGCTCTGCATCAGGGTCAGCATCCACTCCGGCCTGTTTTCTACCGGACCGCCATAGGTCACGCCATAAGCCGTGTCCCCATGCCAGGTGGTGCGCCAGAGCCAGTCCCCTTCCCGACAAACATGGACCGGCACAGACCAAACGACGCCATCCTCGGAAAAGGAGACACGCGGCCTGCGTCCCACCAATTTTTCCTCGCGATACACGGAACCGCCCATAGTCACCATCAACCGGCTGTCCGGCGTCAGACAGATTTTCGGATCACGCAGGTCAATGCCCTCTTCCAGAAGCAGCGCACGCGATTCCCACGATTTCCCGTCGGGGGAAGCAATAATGCGGATGCCACCATCGCCTTTCACATGCCCCGCCGCCTCGCGGAACACGCAATACCAGGTATCCTCATGACGTATCAGATCCGTGAAAGCGTTATGGTCTCCTTGATCCCAGATTTTATCTACGGAAACCACGGTTGGTTCCGCAAAAGCCAGTGTCGTGGCTGCAAACGCTGCAATACACCATAAAATGCGCATGATTATTTCTCCTCTTATTTAGCGTCTTTTGAACACCGTCAACTTCGATATATCCGCCTTTGACGCCGGTGTCAACCAACTTATGATATACCCTGTGACAAAGCAACTGGTAATGCCGCAGAAGGTGTAGAGATAGCCATTGACGGCGCCAGTCTTCCAGAGGGTGAACATGACCACCACGCCGATGAGCGCGCCGGAGATGGCGCCGATGGCATTGGCGCGGCGGGTCAGCATGCCGAGCACGAACAGCCCGCCCAGCACACCCATGAACAGGCCGATGACCATGAAGAAGGTGTCGAGGAGTGACCGGATTTCGGGGTTGATGAAGAACAGGCCGATGATGGTTCCCACTACGCCGGAGATAAGGCTTAATCCCCGCGCCCAGCGCAGGTAGCCTGTTTCGGTTTTACAGGTATTCCACGGGCGCAGGAAATCGGTCAC
>CAZBNU010000078.1:0-9928 GCA_964493075.1 uncultured Nitrospirales bacterium
GCCCACATTAGAACAGGAAATCATGATAGATCTGCGTAGCGATACGGTAACCCGTCCTTCTGCCGGTATGCGGCAGGCAATGGCGGAGGCCGAGGTGGGCGATGATGTATACGGCGAGGACCCTGCTGTCAATCGCCTGCAGGACTATGCCGCCGAATTGCTGGGCAAGGAAAGCGCACTGTTTCTGCCAACAGGAACCATGGCGAACCTCGTGGCGTTTCTTGCGCAGACCCATCCGGGCGAGACCGTGATTCTCAGCGAAGAATCACATCCTTTTCATTACGAACGCGCCAATCTTGCCGTTGTGGGTGGCTTGATGCTCCATACCATCCCCGATGCTTTGGGAAAATTCACAGCCAGTGACGTTTCCAAAAGGCTTGTCCTGGAAGATGATCCCCACTTGTCGCGGACGACACTGGTTTCCATAGAAAACACCACCAACCGAGGAGGCGGGGCCTGTTGGGAGTTTCACGATGTGGAGGCGATAGCGGGCCTGTGCCACAACAAGGGATTGCGATTGCATTGCGATGGGGCACGCTTGTTCAATGCCTGCATTGTGACCAATGTGGAAGCGCAATACTATGCGCGGTGCTGCGATACCATCACCTTTTGCCTGTCCAAGGGGTTGGGTGCGCCTGCGGGTTCGATTCTCGCGAGCGACCATGCCACCATAAAACGGGTGCGTGACTACCGCAAGATGTTGGGGGGAGGCATGCGCCAGGCGGGGGTATTGGCGGCTGCGGGATTGTACGCGCTGGAAAATCATCTGGACGATCTCGCCGAAGACCATCGGCGTACCCAGGCCTTTCGCCGCGCCCTGCAGGCGGAAGGGATGCGGTTTCCCTTGCCATCCCCTACCAATATCCTTTATATTGAGGTGCAGCATTCCGAGAATGCAACGGCAGCATTGGCGGCCCAGGGTGTACTTGTGTTGCCCCATGGCGACAAGCGTATACGGGTGGTGTTTCACCGTGATATAGATGATGAGGCCATGGGCCGTGCGCTGGAAGCATTCAAACAGACACTGTGTTCAAACACCTGATCGCAACGATTTTTCAAGGTTAATCATGGAACAACCCAAAAACTATCTCATAGACATGGACGGTGTACTGGTGCGTGGGCGTGAGCCGATTCCGGGCGCTGCCGGGTTTATAGCAAAATTGCAGGCACGGCAGGCGAAATATCTTGTCCTCACCAACAACTCCATGTATTCCCCGGCAGACCTCGCCTATCGCTTGCGCACCATAGGACTGAATATTCCGTCGGACAACATCTTTACCTCGGCTATGGCTACAGCGCAGTTTGTGCATTCACAGCGGCCCAACGGCGCCGCCTTTGTTATCGGTGAGAGCGGCCTGACCAGTGCACTCCACGGTATTGGCTATATCATTACCGATCACGCCCCGGATTATGTGGTGCTTGGTGAAACACTCGCGTACAACTTTGAACTGATAGCCAAGGCGGTACGGCTGATACTGGACGGAGCAAGGTTTATCGCCACCAACCCTGATCCCACAGGACCCACCGAGGCCGGAATTGTGCCTGCATGCGGCGCCATGGCGGCGCTCATTGAGAAGTCCACAGGACGTGCGCCTTTTTTCGTCGGCAAGCCTGCACCCTTGATGATGCGTTATGCCATGAATTATCTTGGGGTACATTCCCAGAACACTATCATGGTGGGCGACAGGATGGACACGGACATCATCGCCGGGATGCAGGCAGGGATGGATACGGTGTTGGTATTGAGCGGCTTGACCCGGCGCGAGCATCTGGCAGCCTATCCCTTTATTCCAACTTCCCTGCTTGATTCCGTTGCCGATATCGAAGTGTAATATCCTCCACGTATTTACAAAAGGAAGCCATTGCAGCGTTATGCGCGTACCACTTGTATCTGGATATCTTGACCTTGACCCGCCGCCACGACGTTTTCTAATGTATGTGGCCATCAACGTCGTGTCCTGGCAGAATATTGTCGGTCCCGCCACAATTTTGTTTGCCCGAAAAATAGAGATGCCCGAGTCGCTGGTGGGGGCTATGCTGTCGTTCATGCCTTTTTCAACATTGCTGCTCCTGTTTACCGTACCCATGATCGTGCGGGTGGGGCCCAAAAAGGTGATGATGAACGCATGGCTTTGGCGCAATGTCATTGCCTGTATCATATTTTTGATGCCACTGGCGTTGGCCACCGGTGTGCGATGGCTGGCGTGGCTGGTTTTGTTGATGACCGTTCTGGGATTCTGCGTCATGCGGGCGCTTGGCGCTGGCGGCTGGCTTCCATGGCTGCATGAGATTGTTCCCGAAGGTAAACGGTCCGTGTATTTCAGCACGGAAGCAGCCATAACACAACTTATAAATGTCGCCGTGCTGTTTACGCAGGCGCGTTTGCTTGCAGTGGCTGACCCGAGCACCAACCGCTTCCTCCTGATTTTTGCGCTCGGCATCATCATGGGCTTCGTGAGTCTCTTGTGGATGCGACGCATTCCGGGAGGTGAAGGAGCGCCACAGGTGGAGGCTTTCAGTGGGATGGCGGCCCTGCGCCGTGCTGCTGTAGACCGCGATTTTGTGTTATTCATGCTCATTACCGTTCTAGCCATTTCCGGACTTTGTTGGTTCGGCGCTTCCTATGTCATGTACCTGCGTGATGTCTTGGGTGTACGTGACAGCATGAACATTAGTTTGGCCGCACTGGGCGGACTCGGTATTCTGTTGACAGTGGGTTCCTGGGCACGCTTTACCGATCAGCAGGGAAGCGGCATCGCTATGGCAAAAACACTGGCCGCACATTGCATCGCCCCGGCGCTTTTTTTGATAGCGGGCGCCAATCCGGTATCCGTGCCGCTAATACTGGTCTTGACCGTATTGGTGGGTAATATTTTTGGGGCTGCATTTTTTGTAGCGGTCAATCGCGCCATGCTAAATCGCGTTCCCGACCACGACCGGGTAGGCTACACCGCACTATGGACGGTTTGCACGGCCCTCGCCTTCGGTATCACCCCACTGGCCGCCGGATTTATCATCGAGTATTTAGGACTGTGGGGATTTCGCCTGTGTTTCATTTTTTCCATAGTCACAACCATGATAAGCTCCCTGTTGTGTCTGGTATTGGTACACGACAAGAATGTGTTCGAAGAGGGGTGGACTGTGATGCTGAATCCTGTGCTGCCGCTTCGTACTATGGGGCGTATCTTATGGATTACTGTGGGGTTGCACGAGAGTAATCGCGCTGCCGCGCCGCCCGATCTGAAAGAGTGAGCATTACCAATTTGTTCGGTGCCATTTATTCAGGTTCCCAGTAATACTTTTCGATGGCAGTCTCTATCTCCGAGCGCAACGCTACCTTTGGGGAAACCTGTTTGCCGGTTACCCGTTCGATGTCCTCAATTGCCAGAATATTGCCCGGATTGGCAAGCGCTACTTCAATCTGGTCAGCAGATGAACGCATCAGGATGCAGTGGTACATGCGCGCAATGCGCTGAGGTATTTCATTGACGGCGGCGGCATTTACTGTGTCATCGTTTAGCGATACCAAAGGCAGGCCTGTTTGCAGTGAAATGGCTTCTGCCAATGTAGTTTCATCAACGATATTGCTGCTCAATAATATACCCGGAAGCGTCGCGTCAGGCTGTGCCTTCTGTTCGGACTGTGCTCTATGAAGTTGTTCCTGATTTAGTACGCCGGCGGTCAGCAGGATTTCAGCTAGATTTCTGCGTTTATCTGGTGACAGCGAAGCCATGACCTCTTTTAAGTCTTTTTTGGTTAGTGGTGGTGGCGGGGTATCATCGGCGGCATCTTTTTCACTATCCTGCCGGGCCTGACGCAATTCCTCCTGCAACTCTTCGTTTTCTCGCAGGGCATCAGCCAATTGACGTGCCAGTCCAACTTTGGTGCCCTTGGCAAGTTCGTTATCCAGTTTTTCCTGGAGGAGATTAGCGCGTTCCTGTTCCTGTTCAAACTGGGACTGCAACGAAGCGATGGTTTCAGGGGTGGGCGCCTGTTGAAGGGATTGTTCGAGTTCTGCCACTTTGGCGCGCAACATCTCTGCCTGCTGTGCGGCAGATTTATTCTGTGAGACGGCAACGCTGTGTTGTGCCTTCAGCGCTTCCAGTTCCCGTTGTATTTCGGCCAACGCTTCTTCGGATTCACTGGCGCCTCCCGTGTTATTTTCAAGTTCTGTGATGGCCTTCTGGTGACTCTCGGTTAATTGGTCGAATTCATGCTGCAGCACCTGATATTGCTTTTCAGCTTCTTCGGCACGTTGCTTCCACACGGTTGCGCGGTTTTCGACAGCCTCCATGTCGGTAGCCATTATTTGTAGTTCCGCACGTGCATCGGAAGCGTTTTTTGCGGCTTGGTCCAGCGCTTGTTTTGCCGATACAGCATCTGTCCGCGCCTGTTCATATGCTTGCGTCAAATCCGCTTCTTTTTGTGCTGATATTTCAACTTGTGCGGCCAGAGCTGCAATGCGTTCCTCACTGTTGCCGGCTTGGGAAAACAGTGTCTCATATTTGTCCTCCGCTTCGTCAGCCCGTTTTTCTGCAGCTTCAATGGCGGCATCCCGCGCACTTAATTCAGATTCCAGTGCTGCAACACGCTGATGGGTCTCTTCTTGTGTAGCGGTGGCTTTTTTTATTTCATGCTGTAAATTTTCCGCTAACTGCTGCGCATTGGTGGCTTTTTCAGATTCCGTCTTCAATGCGGATTCAAGATCGACAATTTTAGCCGACATCTCTTTTACAGTTTCTGTCTTTGATGCACAGGCCTGTTGCAATTCCTGTGCCTCGGTCTTTGCTAAAGCTGCCGCTTCTTCGGCAACGTGCAGCGCTTCTGCTGCTTCTGCGGCGCGCTGTTCTGCCTGTGCTGCCAGCGCGTTTGCCGTTTCACAGGAAGCCTGGGAATCCAGCAATTGTTGTTCGAGGTCGGCAACATGCTGTTCCAGCGTCGCTTTTTCGCTCTTCAATCCATCAATTTCGCATTCCTGTTGTTTCATCGTTTCATTGATAGCAGCGATTTGCGTATCGGAGGTTGCCCGGGTGGCTTTGAAATCTTCCAGTTGCTTTTCAAGGGACTGCTGTTCCGCTGTTTTCTTTTCCAACGCTTCGGTGAGGGTTTCGACCTGGGTATGCATCTCTGCCGATTCCGCAGTGCGTTCCACAAGCAAACCTTCGAGGGTACGAATACGTTCATCAAGACGTGCCGCTTCACCGAGATGTTTTTCAATTTGCGCTTGCAATTCCGTATGGCGCTCTTCTGCTGCTGCCAGAGATTGGTTCTTTTCTTCGACCTGGCTTTCCAGCGCTTTGATTTCGGCAGCAACCGCGTCATCGCCCTTGTCTTTGGATTCGAGTTTATGGCGTAATTCCGAAAGACGTTCTTCTGCCGATCGCAATGTGGCGCTTTGACGTTCAAGCCGTGCTTCGGCATCGCTGGAACGCTGTTGTGCCGCAGCGCGTTCCGCTGCAAAGCCTTCGATTTTTTCCTGAAGACGGAGGATGCGGTCCCGGGCGATGTTGATGGTTTCGCGACGTTTCTCCAGGTTTTCCTCCATTTCCCGGATTTGCTGCTTAATTTCGGGAGTAGCGCCGTCTTTCAGCAGGTCTTCGGCCTGTGCGGCCCGTGCGAGGGCTTCTTCTAAGGCGGCATCTTTCTGCGCGAGGTTGTTTTCAAGTTCCTCAATCCGGGCGGCAGTTTCAGCGGATATGATCGTGCCGGACGCATAATACTCCTGCACGGCTTCCCACTTCTTTTGGCGTTCAGCTGCGAGGCGTTCCACCTCGCTTCGTTTTAAGTTTAATTCTTCAACCAGTGCCTGCAATTGGGAGTGCACCCCACCCAGTCCCTCCGCAAGATTATCTTGTATCTGGGTTGCCAGATTAGATTCTGATTCCTGCGACGCGGCGTATGCCTGCAAAAGTTCCTGCTGTCCATCCGCTTCCATGCTACGTTCCTGTGCTGTTCATACCGCAGTATGCTCTACATCGGAGTGCCAAGAGAAAGATATGTGTGCAACCGGATAAATTATTTACTTCTCATTCGTAATATGAGAAAGTCGAAAACATATCGTATTTACAATAATACCATATCGGCGTCGTAAACGCAAGCAAATCTAACAATTACCATAGACGCTTACGGGTATAAACCGTAATAAATACAATGCGTTAACACGTTGTTTTTGTTTGAATTGGCACGGACGGGAAAAGCAGGTGAAAGGGAGTTTAGAATTAAGCCCGACTAAGCAGATACTCCAAGCAAGGTCTTTACCCAAAACCTATAAATAATTCACGCCTCCGCAGGCGTGCCGTCCTAGATGCGCTTGAGGCGCAGAAGAGAAATCGAATTTGTAACTTTGCGTTTCGTGTGTTCTTTGTGGTTAATGGCAAACTTACAAAACATTGTCAGCCACGCAACGGTAAGGACTTAATTAACCCTATCCCGTGGGGAGGATTTGTAGATACCAAAAGATTCGATAACTGGTGCGGCATTTGTCTCCATGATTTGCAGCCGTATCCTTGTAGCCCTGGTTTCTGGTAACCGATGGATGCGTTTATAGCCGATGGTGGTTCCTGTGGCAATGGTGGTCCAGGTATTGTCCTTGAATACTTGGATTGCATGGGCGGCAATTCGTTGTCCTAATGGAATGTGTTCCTGTAATACAACGCGATCAAAACAGATTTCGTTTTCAAAGTTGAGTTCCACAGCAGCCTCCCGTACATCGTCATCAGTTGCCCAATACGTTTCAGTATTACCATCCAGCAGGTTGTGCGGCGCATAGGCTGTCAGCCCGCCACGTACCTCGCTTGCCTGTGCCGTGGCGTTCTTTGCCAGATTGTCCTTGAATGTTTCGCTGATCACCTGCCACAATTCGAGTAAACGCTTTGTGTCGGATTCGGGAAGCAATCCCCGGCGATCAGGTGACACGTTCAGCAGGAGTGCAGCTCCCAGGCCAACACTACGGTAATAAATTTCGAGAAGTTCTTCCAGGCTGCGTAGGGTATGTTCGCTGTCGGTATGAAAAAACCAGTGCCCCTTACGGATGGGCACATCACATTCCGAGGGCCACCATTGACGGGTGCCGCTGCCTTCCACGCCGGGAATGGGCAGTGTGATTTCGTGGACATTCCATAACGTGTCCGGGGCCAGTCCGTCTTCGTTGCCGACCCAGCGGATGTCCGGGCCGCAGATAGCGATCAATGCTTTGGGGGCATGTTCCCGAATAAAGGCGTAATAACCCGCCCAATCGTAAACGTGTCCTTCAGAACCCGCACCGTCAAACCAGACCTCTCCAACGGGACCATAATTGTCCAGTAGCTCGCCAAGCATTGCCTTGAACCGAACATCATAGGCTGGCGGATTTTTATAAAGCGGATCATGCCGGTCCCAAGGCGATAAATACACGCCGAACATCATGCCGAGATCATGACAGGCATCGGCCACCTCGCGCACCACATCGCCTTTGCCTTCCCGCCAGGGACTTGCCTTCACATTGTAATCGCCGTGGGCGGTGGGGTATACCGAAAAACCGTCGTGATGCTTGGTGGTGACCACGAGATATTTCATCCCTGCTTCTTTCGCAATTTCCACCCATTGCCTTCCATTAAACGCCGTAGGCAGAAAGGTTGCCGGGTCTTTGGTGCCGTCCGTCCATTCCTCGTTGTGAAACGTGTTGATGCCGAAATGACAGAACATGCCGTACTCCATGCGCTGCCATGCCAGTTGTTCCGGGGTGGGGACAGGGCCGTAAGCGGTTGGCGGGGTTATTGCCATAATGCCGCTGCAAAGGGCGCCTAGGATAATTAGCATGGAAAATTCCTCCATATCATTTCTGCACATTTGTCCAGTAAAAACCGCGCTTGATTATATACCTTGCGCCGCTTCAGATAAAACAAAGGCTGTCAGGTTGAAAGTATCAGGGCAGATTCTCTATGCTATTAGGCGGAACAAAGTAATTGTGCGGTTTAGGGCGGAGTGTATGTTATCATTACAATACAGTTTCGTTCTGATGAAGTTTTGTTAAAAAGCGTCAAGAAAACGAGGTTACCATGATTCGACTGACAACGCTATTCAGCATTGCGGTGTGTTTTGTGTTTTTTACAGGATGCCAGTCCATGCCTTGGCAGCAGAATACAATGCCTCCTGTGGAGTTGCTTGAAGATGAACAGCCTGCTGACGAGGTTGTTACGCCGTCGCCACCACAGCAAAGCGGTTTGCAGATGGCGCCCAATCAACGCTTCAAGGATGTGCCACTGCCAACAAAGGCGAAAGAGGATAAGGAGCGTTCTTACGTTTATGAATCGCCCAACCTCCAGGTCGGACGTATGGTCTATACGCTGCGGGCGGATGTAAATGACATCGCTCAGTTCTATATTGACGCTTGTCCTGCCGCCGACTGGAAACTGGTAAATATCAAACAGGCGGGCGGTGGCGCAGAGATACTTTTCCGCAAACCCGGCAAGAAACTGGAAGTTTCTGTTATACCCCTCGGGCTTATGCAGGGGAAGCGGCTTATTCTTCATCTGGTGCCTGACCAGACAACGGAATCTTCCTTTTGATGAAACATATTTGCATAGCACTCGTGTTTGTTTCAGTTTTGACGATTACAAATGGCTGCCAGACCGGGCTGCCTACAGCGATTAGCGACATTACCGGAAGCAAATTGAGTGATGAAGAAAAAATCGCTCTGGTGTTGGATGATGTCCAGCGCGGCATGGAAGGGCGCCGCATCTATCAGGTGCTTGCCCATGTTTCCCGTAATTACAAGGACCGTGACGGGCGGGATTATGATCAATTGCGTGAAGACCTCAGCATCTTGTTGCGGAACTATCGTGCTATAAGGATAACCCGTACACCGCCCCGCATTCGGGTTCAGGGAGACCGCGCAAAGGTCATTGATACCTTTGGCGCTATTGCAGAATCATCGTCACCTGTAGATTATCCCCCGGTGAATTTGCAGGGGCAGGTTATCGTTATGATGGAACGTTTTGGTGATACATGGCAGATCGTGGAGTGGGGGCCCCTTGGCTGAGGAAATCTGGAACCGTGTCAGCATCGTTTTATGAGGCTGATGACGTGTTGAATTTGCAAAACATAACAATGAAAGTAAAAGGCAATGGCAAGACCGCGTAAGAAAAAACCTGAAGTTGAACATTTGTTGATTCATGAAGAACCCAAAACAGAGTGGCAAAAAGCGCTGGCGCACCTAGAGGATAATTATAAACTCTATATTGCTGGTGTGATATTTCTCGTTCTGTGTATCGCCGTTGGCGCCCTCATCAAGGGTGCCACGGTACTAAAAGAGCGGGAGAGGACTACGTCCTATGCCGAAGCGGTTCTCGTGGAAGACCCGGAGGAGCGACTTGCAAAGTACGATGAAGTTGTAGATTCGCTGGGACACTGGACCCCCGAAGCACTGTATCGCATGGGGGAGACCGCCATACAGGCGGAGGATTTCGCCAAGGCGGAAGAGGTGTTCCAAAAACTTGTTGCTGAATATCCGAACAGTGAATACGTTCCCAATGCGGTCGATGGGCTTGCCTTTGTCGCTTGGAATAACGGAGACCTTGAAGGGGCCCTTAAAGGCTTTCAACAGGTTGCCCAGAACTGGCCGGGTGAATTTGTCGGTAGGCGTAAGCACTATGAAATTGGCCAGGTGCTAGAGGAAATGGACCGGATTGAAGAAGCCATTGCTGCCTACAAAAAACAGGTGGCCCTTTTTGCCGATTCCGCTGTGGCACGTAAGTCCCAGACCGCCCTCGATGCTTTGAAAGAAAAACACCCCGAGTTCTTCCCGGAGGAAGAGGGTGAGGAAGAGACTGAATTGGGAGAAGAAGCCGTAGCGGAAGTAGAAGAAGCAACGACCACGGAAGAATCTTCGACTGTTGACGAGGCTGCTGCAGTGGTAGAGGACGCCGTGGAAGCAGTGGAAGAAGCGGTG
>CAZBNU010000078.1:10028-16694 GCA_964493075.1 uncultured Nitrospirales bacterium
CGAAGAAGTTCCTGCTGTTGACGAGGCCGCTGCGGTGGTAGAGGAAGCCGTTGCGGAAGTTGCTGAAGAAGACGTATCCGCAGTAGATACGCCATAATACTATTCACATTCGCAGGTGCGAATAAAGGAAACAGGAATCTTGGCTGTTGAGAACGACGAGAAACGCGCTTCGGCGTTGACGTTGCTTCTGCGCAGTGTGTGGCGAACGTCGAATGTGGTGCTGAACCGATATTTGGGTCGTCCGCCCCGTTACCTTCCCGTTCTTCTCTTGTTTGTCACGGACCGTTGTAACCTGCGTTGTCGTTCCTGCGGTGTCTGCGATTTGGCAACCTTGTCGGCAAACAAGGATTCCCTTTCCGCAAAACAATGGAAATCTGTCCTAGCCGATGCGGCGAATGAACTCGGTACTTCCTTGGTTTCAATCAGCGGCGGCGAGCCTTTGCTGCGAACGGATATTTACGAGATTATTCGTTTTGCGGCAGACGCGGGCATGTCCGTCCATATTTGCACCAACGGAGTGCTTATAGACCGCGAACGGGCACTTTTGCTGCGGGATTCCGGTGTGTCCACAGTTTCAATTTCTCTGGAAAGCCCCGACCAGGAGACCCACGACTACCTTCGTGGAAAAAATACCTATCCAGCCGTGATTGATGCGATAACATTGCTGCGCGATAACGCGCCGAATATCCGAATTGGCATCAATTATTTGATTACCAGGCGTAATTACCACAACATGACAGAGATGGTTGATTTTGCGAAATCTTTGGGGGTTCACCAGCTGAAGTTCGCCCCCATACATACCAACCTGTTGCACCGGCATAAGGCCGCAGATCAGTACGATGATCTGCTGTTTCGCGACGAAGACCTGGAAGCGTTGTCCCGTGAGGTTGCCCGCGCAAAAAAAGCATGTGCCGCCAGTACGCTGCTGACCACTTCCAATGCTTTCTTTGATGGCGTGGTGCAACTGTACCGGAAACCTCGGAAATTCCGTTGTTACGCCGGTTATGCGGTTTGTGCCATAGGTGCTTCAGGCGATGTTTCGCCTTGCTGCGATATGGACAGTGGCTTTAATGTCACCCAGCAGTCACTTTCGCATATATGGCGCAACCCGGATTTCCACACATTTAGAAAGCAGGTACATAGTTGTGACCGGGCCTGTTGGGACACTACCAACACGGAATTAAGCTTGCGTCTTCATCCCTGGGCGCTCGTCAGTGACTTTTCGCGAAACTGGCGCGACCTGCTGTATTATTTCGGGAAGCGGCAGGACTGAACCCTACATCACCCCAAGTTTCGGTGCTAGGGACACAAGGAAAGTTCATAAAATGAAAGTGGTATTTGGTTCGCGAGGCAGTGACCTTGCGCTGACACAAACCAGAATGGTGATGGACCGATTGACTGCGGTGTGTCCCTGCCTCGAAATTGAGTTGCGCATCATTAAAACGACGGGTGATAACAAGCCTGATGCGCGTCTTGAAGAGATTGGCGGGCTTGGCGCTTTTACACGTGAAATTGAAGTAGCGCTGCTGGATGGCGAAATTGATGTGGCGGTGCACAGCCTTAAAGACCTGCCCACAAAACAACCCGAAGGTCTCGTCGTTGCCGCAGTTGCGGGACGTGTGTGCCCCAATGATGTACTGATAAGTCAGGGTGGATATACTGTAGATGACTTGCCCAAGGGCGCCATGGTTGGCACTTCGAGTTTGAGACGGCGTGCACAGTTGCTTGATCTGCGTCCCGATGTTGAAGTGTGTGAACTTCGCGGGAATGTGCCCACAAGAATGGGGCGTGTCGCCAGCGGTGAACTGGATGCCGTGATTCTGGCGGCAGCGGGACTGACTCGGCTGGGGCTGCTGGGGAAAAAGGGCATGTGGGAAATTCCGATGACGCAAATGTTGCCCGCACCCGGTCAGGGTGCGCTGGCACTGGAAACCCGAACGGGCGATGTTCATCTCCATGAATTACTAAAACCGCTTAATGATGCTAACGCCGCCATTGCGGTGGCTTGTGAGCGTGCCGCTCTACAGGGCTTTGGAGGGGGATGTCGTGCGCCTCTGGGCGTATATGCGCAAGTGCATGAAGGACGTGTTTTCGTGCAGGCTTTTGCCGCCAATACTGAGACGGGAAAAACAATGCGGCTGCTGCGTGACTCACCTGTGGAGGAGTCAGTCCGGCTTGGTGAAGTGATAGGCAAGGCGCTGTATCAGGGAACGCAAACAGAGATTGTGTCTTGTTCACAGCAGTTGCGGAACCGACGCATCGTGGTGACCCGTGCGGTACATCAGGCTGCGTCATTCGGCAGTATGCTTGAAGAAGCAGGTGCGCAGGTAATGTATTTACCCCTGATTACAATTACGACTGTTTTGGATGCGCCAGTTCCAGAACCCAGAGAAAAATTTGATTGGGTCGTCTTTACCAGCGTTAATGCCGTGGAGAATTTTAATTGCATTCTACAGCGTCACAACAGAAGCATCCAGGACTATGCGTCCTGCAATATCGCTGCGATTGGTGATGCTACGGCTGCGGCCCTCAATGAATGCAACTTGCAGGTTTCGTGCGTGCCGGAAGCCCATGTATCCCACGCACTTGTGAAACTTTTGCTGCAGCAGGAACCGAACCCGGCAGGGAAGCGGGTGCTGTTACCTCAGGGTAACCTGGCAAGGCCTGTAGTTGCCGAAGCCCTTGCGGAACAGGGCATGGTGGTTTCTCCCCTCGTTGTCTATGAAACGGTGCCTTGTGAGGTTCCTGAAAGGGCGATCAGGGAACTGACGGAATTCGCGCCCGAGTGCATTGCATTTTTCAGCCCGTCGGCAGTAAACGCCTATGTTGCTGCGGGGCTGCGGGACAATCCGGCGATACAGAAAAGCGTTGTGATATATGCTGCCATCGGACCGGTAACTGCCGAAGCACTCCAAAAGGTTGACTGCACGCCCATTACAGAGGCACAACGCCAGAATGAGGCATCACTTATGGATGCCATTGCCAGCGATTTTCATAAAGACTGACGCGGGCGTTGCCAGGATAGAGATAGCGACATGCTGGCGCTTCGGAGGGGGGCATTCCTGTCCCCCGACCTGCACACGAAGTGTTTTCACCCCCCCAATTGTCGCCAACATCGGTCCAGGCTCGCAATGACTGAGGCGTTTTTTTGTCAATTTATCGTTTTCGCCGGTACTGTGGCTTTTCTTAGTGGTGTCTCTTTCCAGCACGTGGGTAGCCGAGAAGCACCAGCAGGGCAATTCCGGAGAGCAGCAGGTTGCCTGTATCTGGAAGTCCTGATTTCGAAGCATCATCTTTTCGGCAGCCGCACCGTTTCTCGGGTTCACCTTCGCCTTCACCCTCATCTTCGCCCTCACCTTCGCCCTCAGCAGGTTCACCTTCAGCAGGTTCGCCTTCGAGGGAATCCACCCGTTTCAGGGGCGTGGTGACAGATAGCAGGGCACTTTCATTGAGGGTTACATTTTCGGTATAGGCAACATGGTCGGGTGCTGTTACAGTAAGGGTGTAATTTCCTGACGCTACCGCCGGGAATGGGTATACGCCTTGTTGGTTGCGTGTAACAGTTAAGGTTCCCAGGGTTACGGTGGCGTTGAGTATCGGGGTGGTGGTTGTTGATTGCACCACGGAACAGAACAGGGCCGCTGCGGTCATCCCTGTGCCTTTGGGCAGGAAAGGTTCGTAATCGGCTGGTCCATCTATGCGGTCGTTTACCTCATCGGGATTGTCGGTATCCCAGTCGTTGTTTTCAATCTGAATTTCTTCATTCGTTTCGTTGACCACATCGGCGTCGCCAGTGGAATCCTCAAAGGTATTGAAACCAGATTCAGGACTGTTCGCATCGCCTAGAGATTTCAAATACAGTGACTTGGCTTCTGCCCGAACAACAAGGGCGTGATAGGCAATGTCCCGGAATATGTTGCGTCGTAGCACGGGCGGATCGCCGTAAATATCAATACCAATGTCCACATTTGTAAACAGACAACTTTCGATTACCGTTTCAAACTCCACCTTGCCGGGGAAGGAAATTCCCATACCCAGGGGCACGGTGATAATGCCTGTCACAGGATAGTTCTGGCCATCGAAGACCACCCCTGAGATTTTCATGCCGAAGCCCTCCACGAACAGCAGATACTCGGCGTTCGGTGGCGGCACCAGATTGATATAGGAGATTGAGGATCCTTCTGCACCGTTAATCTGCGCTTCCAACACCACATTTGCGCCTATTCTGCTCTCAAGGGAGATGAAGCGCGGCAAATCAAACACGCCTTCCCTGTAGTAGCCCTGATTTAGCACCACGGCTGCTGGGTCTGCAATGGTTGCCGGCGCTGCCTGGGTTAGCGCGTGGGCAATGGTGCCGAAGGGGAACGCGAATGTGCCGTCACCCGTTTCGTCGCTGCCATTGACATCCACAAAATAGACCCGCCGCGGATCGTTGGGATTGGAGGGGTCGGATTCCTTCAGTGTCTCCTCGAGGTTGGTGAGGTTGTCGCCGTCACCGTCATCACTGGAATCATTGACCAGCGGTTCGAGGCCGCTTTTCACTTCTGCATTGTCGGACATGCCGTCGTTGTCAGAGTCCACCAACTGATCGCTTGTACCGTAACAGGCTTCCTCACAGGCGGTCAGGCCGTCGCCATCTTCGTCTACATCATCGTCAGGACATCCCGCAAGGCAGGTTTCCAGATCGCCGTCAGGCGGCAGGGAAATGCAGGTCTCCAGAATAAAGACAGTACGCGCCAGTGTCGTTTCATTTCCGGTACTGTCTGCTACGGTGTAAAGCACTGTATAGAAGCCAGGTACTGCAGTATCAACACTTCCTGAAATTTCAATACTGGCCGTGAGGTCGCCCTCACACAAGTCATAAGCGTAAGCGCCGAGTTCAATATAGTCGGCGTTGCACTGATATTCAACAACCGACCTGCCGTATAAACGCAGTAACGGCGGTTGGGTGTCTTGTACAATAAGGGTTCGTGTGGCGCTTGCAACGTTTTCTGAACCGTCTTGCACGGTATAGATGTATGGGTATGCGTTTGGAATGGTTTCATCCAGTGCGCTCGAAGTTAGAATACTGGCGGTGAGGTCGCCATCGCAAGCGTCCGTTGCCGTAGCGCCCGGATCAATAAATGCCATGCCGCACTCAATTGAAATGGTGTCTGCCCCATTCAAGGTTATTGCCGGCGGCGTAATATCCGGATCACAAGGATCTACAGGTTCGCCTTCACCTTCGACAGGATCCACTTCGAGTGTCCATTGAAGATAAGGATAGGATTCGTTTTCAAAGATTCCCCAGAGGGTTTCAAAGTCCCAGAATTGCGTGGTATACGTGGTCTGTTGCATCATTGGTGCAGTGGCGAGGCCTTCGCCGCCTGCCGAAACGTCGGTGCCGGAGGTTTCGGTATCCCAGAAGGAATGCTGAACCACGGCACCGTAACCAACATCGTTGTACCCGATAAGCCCGCCAGCCTGTGCCGCTGCATTTACAGCGCCTGTTGCATAGCACATGTCAACGCTGACGCCGTTATAGGCCACCAGGCCGCCCGCATACTCGGCGATCGCTGTTGCGGAACCTGTAGCGTAGCAATTGGTAATGTAACCGTAGTTTGCGCCAACAAGGCCACCGGCCTCATTTTGACTATTCACGGCAGTTTCAGAATAGGAAGAGACGACCATTGCGTAGTTGAGGCCGACCAATCCACCGCAGGTGTAGTTGGAGGCTGATGCGGCGCCAAAAGCGCGACAATGTACAAGGTTACCTTCGTTTTCACCGACAATGGAACCAACCGCATTCGCGCCATATACATTGCCGTTTACCTGGCATTGGGCGATGGCGCCGCCCTGGTTGTAGCCGACCAATGCGCCGACGCGCCAATTACCGGAAACGGAGCAGCCTTGTAAATCTACCTTGCCGAGTACTGCGGTTGCGCTGATTGCGCCGAACATTCCTACGGCATCTTCTTCAGGACGATTGATGACAAGCCCGATTATTTTATGTCCCTGTCCGTCAAATGTGCCGGAGAAAGGTTCCACAGCAGCTTTGTTGGGCAGGGAGGGGCTGCCGATGGGTTCGAATCCAAGACCGCCATTCCAGTTGACCGTGTCCGAAGCATCCAGATCGCCTGTAAGGTAATAAATGCCATTAAGGGGATAAGCAGGATCGTTTCCTATCAATTGCAGCGCGGCAATGGAGTCAATAGCGACAGGTTCCGGGATGTCGGCGACAATTACATTGCGTGTTATCATGTAGGAATTGCCAGAGGCATCCTCCACAAAATAGGTTACGTAATAGGTACCAGCGGTTGACGTGTCTACTGTGTCGCCACCAACGATTACACCGGTGACGACGCCAGAATCACAGGTGTCGGAAGCGCTATAGCCGGGTTCTGTGAACGTGTCGCCGACATATAAGTACAGAGGATTATCACCAGCAAGGGTAATTTCCGGTGGCGTAGAGTCCTGCACTCGCACGGTGCGTGTTACTTGTGCCGCTGTATTGGTAGCACTATCGCTGACGTTGTAGATGATGATGTAATTGCCCGTTACGTCGGTATTGACGGTATCGCCAGCCACAACAATACTCGCGGTCAGGTCGCCGTCACAGGCGTCACTTGCTATTGCGCCTGCGTCCACATAGGAAGCCCCACATTCTATTGTGACAATGGAATCACC
>CAZBNU010000079.1:0-10425 GCA_964493075.1 uncultured Nitrospirales bacterium
CATTGCAGCGATTGCTTTTGCCACATCAGCGCCGAGCTGCACATCCCCCTTCAAATGCACATTACATAAAATGGTGTTGGGAATTACCGCAAGACCTTCCTGTAATGTGGGAACAGAAGTACCTGAAAAGTCCTTGGAGAACCAACTGCCCGCATCCAGCGCCCGCACCTGGGCAAACGTCATTTCTGCAATGGTTCCGGAACCGTCCGTTGTGCGGTTTACCTTGCCATCATGCATCAGCACCAAATGGCCGTCGCTGGTGCGTTGTACATCCAGTTCGATCTGGTGAGCGCCTTTTTGCACAGCCAGTTCAAAAGCAGGAACGGTATTTTCTGGCGCATTTTTGCTGTCACCCCGGTGTGCGCAACAATACGTGCGCGCTTCCGCCTCCACAGTTAAAACGAGAAATCCCAGCATTAAAAAAAGAATCACAGACCGCATAAAGGGTACTCCTACGAGTTGTTTTCTTGTTGTTGATTGCTGTTCCAATTCGACAAGGATTTAACATCTATAGGATAGAGAAACATCTTTACAAAATCAATACATCAAAAAATTAAACCAGGAATAAACTTCACACGCATAGAGTTTAGTAAACAGTGTTTGTAACAAAAGGGAGTTTCTTATGAACAAGGTATTGGTTGGTGCTGTAGTATTAAGTATAGTTGCTTCTTTAAGCAGTTGCGCCAGTTACGGTCCGCCACCGGAAACGGTGCCCTTTGTGGATGTGGAAAAATATGCAGGTTTATGGTATGAAATTGCCACGAATCCGGTATTTTTCAACAAGAATCTAGTAGGTGTCACGGCGGAATATGGTGTACTCAGTGAAAAGCAGATAAGTGTATTGAATACTGGGTATCAAAGGACTTTGGATGGCAGGAAGCAGACGATTACCGGCAAGGCCACCGTGGTTGACACGGTCACCAATTCAAAACTTCAGGTGCGTTTTGACCGCTTTCCGGTAAGCCTGTTCCCGGGAAATTATTGGATTGTGGTGCTGGATGCCGAAAACTACCAGTATGCGGTGGTCACGGATGATAAACAGAAGACCATGTTTGTGTTGGCGCGGGACCCGTTCATGTCACGACAACTTTACGATCAGATACTTGCCGAATTGCAGTCCAAAAGCATTGACATATCACGCCTTCGCATAACGGGCGAGATACGGGACTAATCGTCTGCAATTACTCAAACACCAATGTTCCGTAATGTGTTTTGCCTGTTTCTATTGATACCGACCAGACGCTTGTTTCTTTCTGAACATTATTGCGGTGCCGGATGAAATTGATGTCCCATTCATCGCGGCTTTCAGGAGCGCCACCGAGAATGGAGAAGGGAAGCATGAGCGTGGCGGTCCAGCCCGTGGTGGTCTGTTCTGTTTGAACGTGCCATTCTGCATCCCAGCCGTTATCCCATTGAGATATGTTTCCTGCGATGGTCATGCCGTCATATTGCGCGCCTAATGGATTTACAAGGAACCTGCGTGCAGCATGTCCTTTGGGACGAATGCGCACCTCAATGCTTTCTTCCTGCCACAGCGGCGCATCCCGCAGTTTCAGGGAAACGCCTGTAGCATGGGGCATGGGGTCTTCCGCCATGACGCCGATGAACAGGCGGCTCTTGTCTCGTGCCAGGTTCACGGCGGTGGGTCCTGTTGCCAGACGCATGCCGTCTTCATGCAAAAATCCGGTAACCCCGGGAACATCCGGCCATTCGGCATTATCAGGAGATGTTTTCTTAAAGGGAGGTACGTTTACCCGTGTCGCTGTTTTCCAGGAAAAGGCGCGGACTTCGCGCAACACCGCCTGATCTGTCTGGGATTCCACGCGGAGCCGTAAATAGCGCGTTCGCAGCGGCACGGAAGGAAAAACGGGCCCCTTGACAATGGTTTCCCCAGTATCTTCAATATTGCTGTAGATGCGGGTGGGTTTGAATGTTATCCCATCATTGCTGGCGTATAACGTAATGTTTCGCGCATTGACCGTCTCAAAATCCACACGGTAAATGCCGCCACAATCGGTGAGGAAATCGAAGGTAGCCTCAGTCGCGCCTCGTTCGTCGTTATAGTCAACTTGTGCAGGTGTTTCATAAAGCCGGATGCCTGCGGGCAGTTTACAGGGGCGGTAATAGGCGAGGGGCCGCCCGATAAGAATCGGCGCAGGAGGAAACAACTGTTGTCCGCTGACGGTGGCGCGGATACGTTCCAGGCGTTCTTCATCCATCTCCAAATCGACATCGCCATAGTTGCGTAACAGTTTTTCCATGCCCCTGAGAGCATCTTTTTCCTTGCCTCTGGCGTAGTCGTATTCCAGTTCAAGATAGCGTGTGAACCGGTCAAACAGTTCGACTACTTGGGATATCCCATCCGATGGAATACGTCTTTCCTTCAGAAAAGCACTCAAGCGGTTTCGCAGCGCTTCCGGGTGCTCGCCTGCCAGTATACGTGAATCAAGATAGTGCGCCAGGGCATCCTTAATTTCAGAAAACTCCGGTTTCCAAAGGGTGCTCTCGAAGAAATCGTTCAGACCTTCAGGCCACGGCAGTTGTTGTGAAGAGATTGACCACGCCTTTCCAAGTACAGCACGGGTGTCGCCTTCAAGGGGATTGGGATCCGTAAGTATAATGCCCTTCATCTTCGTGTTGCATTTGCCAGTCTGACATACGAGTCTGTAAGCCGCGGCGGGTGTTGATGCAGAAACAGATGCAAGTGTAGGCATGCCGTTTCTCTCCAGCCACTGCAGCACGGCGTCGGCACGACCGCCTGCGGCGCATTCCTCCGGGGAAAACCCTGCCACGAGCAGTATGTCACGGGGAACATCCCCTAGCGCTGTGTGCAGGCTGGTATTCTGCGCTTCACTTTTGGGTGCGGTGTGCGGTAGCAGTGCATCCGCCCAGAGCATCATGCGGATGGTGTCGTCAGTTTCGGCGATTAACGTATGAAGCAGCGTAACCGCTGCCAGATAAGTCTGCCCATGATTGTTGTTTTTGTCGCGACACCGCAAATCCTGGTTCAGACGGGCAATATCAGCACCGCCGCAGTGGATGTGGGAGGGGTTCAGTCCTTTTATCAAGGTTGCCAACGCGTTCTGCACCAGTTGCCGTGTTTCTGGTGCATGAGGGCACAGGGCGGACGAATAAGGGGGTGCATAACTGTAGGTGACCGTGACCACGCTGCCATCAGGAATGGCACCGCCGGGAATACGACGCAGCATCCAGGGGGCGGCAAACTTCTCCGCAAAGGGTGATTCAAGGTCGCCTTCGGAAATCATGTAATCTCGGCGGGGCTGCATGATGGTGTCGCCCATAACTACGCGAATCGGGTTCTCCGGGGTGACAATCAGGTTGCGTTTACTAAAAGCCGCCCAGTCATCACTGACGAGTTTTAATTTTTCGATACGGGAGCGGCCTTCCACTGCAGCGGGGGACTGTCGCAGGAATGCTTCAGGAACATTTAGTAATTGGAATACGGGTACTGGGGTGATGCCAGCCGCCTTGGCCTCGCGGAATATGCCTTGCCATAGAACCAGTTTCTCTCCCTGCAGCGCATAAAAATCCTCACTCTCGAAGATCAACATGTTGCAGTTGAGCGCTGCGTATGCCTGTATCTGAATGTTGGTGACAGGACCATGCAGGTAGGCGGCACGCAAATCCAAATCGGGGTAGTCGCGTATTTCCACATAAGGTACTGCGGGAATGCCACGATGATTAAGGCCGGCAGACAGACTGGAACTCACAATCTGCGCCAGGGTATATACGCCGCGATGCAGCCCGGCCATATCCACTGCGGCCAGGAAAATGCCGTCACCATTGATGTTCAGAAAATAGGTTTCGGGTTTCGACTGGTTCGGATCCGGCGCGTACTTGCGCAGGGAACGGTTGTCCCAGAACGTGTTTTCGGCGGCGATGCCGATGTAAATTGCTTTTTGTCCGAGATCAAAACGATACGCCAGCGCCAGCGTGGGTTCGTAGCCAAGTGCATTGTAGAGCGGCGCAAGATAGGGCAACGCATCACCGGCAGCGCCATCGTCGCTTGTGACGATGGGCAGAATACTCTCAATGGAGAATAGTTTCTTGTCGTGCATATAGGCGCTTTGCGGTGCGGGATACACTTCCAATACCGAAACAACAGATAGCAAGGCAAGCATAATTCCAGACATGGGTAGCATTTCCTTCTGACAGTTGTGTAGGCTGGGTGAAGCGTAGCGGCACCCACCTTCCTGTCGTGTATTACAAAAGGTGGGTTCCGCTACGCTTCACCCAGCCTACAGTTAGATAGTATATGATTCAGTGGTCCCGAAGGAGCACATAGTGTGTCAGCCCACGGAATACGTCGGCTTCATTTCCGAAAAGGGCGAGTTCCGCCAAAGCGGCATTTGCGGCTTCCTGAGCCATGAAGCGTGCCTTGTCCAGCCCTACAATGGCAGGATAGGTGGCCTTGGCGCTTTGTGCGTCTTTGCCCGTGCTTTTGCCGATACGTGCAGCATCACCGGTAACATCGAGAATGTCGTCGGTAATCTGGAACAGCATGCCCAGATGGCGGCCGTATTGAATCAGTGCGTCTTGTTGTGGGGGCGAAGCATTGCCGAACAGCGCACCCAGATGCAGCGACGCGATAATCAACGCGCCTGTTTTGCAGGCATGTATTTGTTGCAGGTGTTCCAGACTATTCTTCGCGCCTTCTGCCTCCATGTCATAAAACTGGCCGCCCACCATGCCCGCCACGCCACTCGCTTCCGCAAGCAGCGCCACAGCATCGGCCCGTCCTGTCCTGCCAAGTTCGTAAAATGCCATGGTCAGCAGTGCGTCCCCGGCGAGTATTGCTGTTGCTTCGGTAAATTGTCTGTGGGACGTGGGACGGCCCCGGCGCAAATCGTCATTGTCCATGCTGGGCAGGTCATCATGGATAAGGGAATAGGTGTGTATCATTTCCAGGGCACAGGCAGCGGGCAGGGCGGGAGCATCATTGCCACAGACGAGTTCACAGGCACCCAACGCGAGTGCGGGACGCAGCCGTTTTCCGCCTGCGAACAGACTGTATTGCATGGCTTCCATGAGACCCGATGGTGCCTGCTGGTATGCACTGAGGCATTCTTTCAGCGAGGCTTCCACGCGTTGAGATTTCTCTAGTAGGAATGCTTCCACTGGCATCAGAAGAGCGCATCCATATCTTCATCTTCGTCGTCGTACACCGAATCCGGAGGCTCTTCTTCAACAGGCGCCTCCGCTGCAGGCGCAGGTTCCGCCTTTTTGGGCCCTGCTTTCTTTGGCTTTGGGCGCTCTGTTTCTGTCTGCGCTTCCCCTTGCTCAAAGGGCTGCGCCTCCATTTCGCCGTCCATGCCGCGTACCAGCATTTCAATTTTCTGTTCTGCCTGGCGCAACGCCTTTTCACATTTGCGTGCCAACTGGATGCCGGTCTCGAACTGTTTCAACGATTTTTCGAGGGGCAGTCCCCCTTCTTCGAGGGCTTCCACGATGGCTTCTAACTTTTCCAGGTCCTGCTCGAACCCTGCTTCAGATTTTTTTTCTGTTGTCATAGTCTGCAATTCCACCTGTTGGGTCTATGTGTTTAACTTCCGCTGTTACTGTGCCTTTGCCAAGCCACAAACGGAGTTCATCCTTAGGTTGTACTTGTGTCGCAGCATGTATCAGTTGTTGCTCCGGATATTTCCATGCCAGCGCATAGCCACGGGCCAGCACACCCACAGGACTCAGGCTGTTCAGTTTCCCTGCGAGACCCGCGAAACGGTTCCGGGGCCGTTCTGTAAGTACCATGCCTGCACGTTGCAGGCGGGTGTGCAGTGTTTTCATGCGCTCCGTCTGCTGAACCAGACGTGCTTGTGGCGAGAGCAGCGTCAACGCCCGCCGCGATTTCTCCAGACGTTGCAGGCGCACCTGCAGGGTGTCCGTGGAGCATTGCTCCAGGCGGGTGCGGCATTCATCCAATGTCTGCCGCTGCTGCCGCAACAATTCATCAGAACGCAGGAAGATATAACTGTTTTGCTGACGATCAAAGCGGTGTCGCATCTGCTCTACAATGCGGCGCATGGCCCGTTCCAGACCGCGTCGCTTTATCATCACCTGCTCTGTCAACGCCTGCTGTTCGCGAACCACCAGTTCCGCTGCCGCGCTTGGCGTGGGGGCGCGCATGTCCGCCACAAAATCGGAAAGGGCGAAATCTATCTCGTGACCCACAGCTGAAATGGTTGGCGTTTTCGCCTCAAATATAGCACGGGCCACTCGTTCTTCATTGAAAGGCCATAGATCTTCCAATGAGCCGCCGCCACGACCCACAATCATTACGTCCACGCCCCAGGCATCCAGGATACGAATCCCTGTCGCAATTTCTGCGGCAGCGTTTTGTCCCTGCACGCGGGTGGGGTAGAGGAGAATATGCACATTGGCGAAACGCCTGCGGATAACATTCAAAATATCCTGAAACGCCGCACCCGTGGGTGAGGTGACCACGCCAATGCGTCTGGGTAGCAGCGGCAGTTTCTTCTTGTGCTTTGCGTCGAACAGCCCCTCTGCATCCAGTTTCTTTTTTAGTTGTTCATAGGCCTGTTGTAACGCGCCCAACCCTTTCGGCTGCAGTTCCTCAATGACCATCTGGTAGTTGCCGCGCCGCGCATACACCGTCACTGTGCCACGTGCCAACACCTCCAGCCCGTTTTCCGGTTCAAACTTCATGCGCGACATGCGCCCCTTGAACATCACCACATCCATCTGGCTTTCTGCATCCTTCAGGGTGAAATAGGCATGACCTGATGCGGCGCGCTTGTAATTGGAAATTTCACCCGAAACCCAAACAACGCCAATTTCGCCCTCAAGCAGATGCTTGATGCGACTGGTCAGTTGTGAAATGGTTAAGACTTTGGTGTGTTCCTGTTGCATAAGCCGCTATTGTACCGGAAAAGGGAGATATGGGTCTAGGAGTTATCAGACGGATTGGACGGATTGGACGGATCATGGCAATCCCTATTGTTATAGCAAAAAAAATGGGGACTGCCCTCGGCGCATATAAGTGCTACAAACCGCATGTTAGACCTGATGCGCCAGGGCTGTCTCCATTTTTTCTTCGACGTAAATCCGTATTGTTATTGCGTAGCCCGGCGTTGGGGGGCAATCTCCCGGCGATACCGTGCCACAGCACGATTGTGCTCGTCCAGGGTCTTGCTGAAGGTGTGGGTGGTGCCGTCTGCGTTGGATACAAAATACAAATACGCCACATCGGCGGGTGCCATGGCTGCGGACAAACTGCTTACGCCGGGACTGCATATCGGGCCGGGCGGCAGCCCCCGGTTCATATACGTATTATAAGGGGATTCTTTTTCCATATCCTCGTATAACATGCGTTCGCCATATTTGTTTAAGGCAAACTGCATGGTGGAATCCATCTGGAGCGGCATGTCAGCTTTTATCCGGTTGTAGATTACCTGCGCCACAAGGGGACGTTCCTCATCCACCTTTGTTTCGCGCTCTACGATGGAAGCCAAAGTAACCACATAACGCTTGTCCAGATGCCGTGCGCCAGGATGGGCTTTGAGCAGTTTATCATATTCCTTCTCGAACTGATCCACCATGCGCACCACAAGTACTTCGGCCTTTGGCTGTTCATCAAAAAAGTAGGTGTTTGGCATCAGAAAACCTTCCAGGTTCTCCGCTTCAATGCCGATCTGTTCAATGAGTTCAGGCGAACGGGCCGCCGCAATGTAGGCTTCGCCGAGTTGCAGCAGTTCTGCAGTCTGGGAAACGGACAGGCCCTCCGGAATGGTCACGCGCACCTGGTTTGCCAGTAGGTGTCGTGACGGCCCTTCATGCAGCAGATGCAGCAGGTCCAGAGCGGACAGCCCCTTGTACAATTCATAGGCTCCGTGCTTGATGGCTTTGTTGGAACGGTCTACCTGGATTGCCAGACGAAAGAACCCCTCATATTCGATCAGGCCCTGTTCCGCCAGGAGCCGCCCGATATCGCGTCCCGTCGCGCCCTGGGGCACCACCACCTCAACGGCAGCGCCTTTCTTGCCAGGACTTGTCACATAATCGTAAACAATGAATGCCGTCAACCCGGCGGCAAGTACCCCCAGAAAAAGCAGTGCCCAACTCCAGATGATGCACAATGCGAGAATGCGCCAGAAGGTCCACCTGCGCTGTTTTACTGTACCTGATGTATTGTTGTTTTCTGCTGCCATTACTTCCACTTCAAACCATTGTCATTTCGGAGGGGGGACATTCCTGTCCCCCGGAATGTCGTGTACCGGAGACAATCCCCTGTGATTCGGGGGACAGGAATGTCCCCCCTCCGAAATGTTCGTAACCATAATGTTGTACGGTTCATCGTAATATATTCCGTTGGGAGGCACGCCGATCAAGCCAGGTTTGCAGGATCAACGTGGCGGCTATCTGGTCCACCTTGCCCTTGCGCTTTTTACCGCGGGCGTTCATGTCCCGCGCCACGCGATTTGCCTCCGCAGTGCTGAACCGCTCGTCCTGGGTGACAATCTCCACCTCCACCAGTTCACGCAATCGGGCTATGAGCGATTCCACACGCTTCGCCTGGAGTCCCGGTTGTCCGTTGTGGTCCAACGGCATACCGGCAACAATACGCACGGGAGACAAAGAACGGATTTCCTTCGCCACCGCCGCCGCCATTTCCTCGTCCGTTTTTGCCGCCACCACGGTAACGGGAAAGGCCATCATCTGCAACGCATCGCTGCGCGCAATACCCGTGCGCGCATCACCAACATCCAGACCTATGATTACACCTTGTTCTGACATTGTTTTATAATACCAAATTAAAGCGGTGTTATGGAATCTGATGGGAAGTATGGGAGATATGGGAAGTATGGATAGCAATAACCACAACTATCTTGAAGAAAAGTCCTTGCTGTCCTTTTCGTCCTTTTTGTCACTCTTTTTCGTAGCACGCTTTCACGGTTTCATACCCATAGGCGTTGGCAGAAGGCAGGTCGGTGTAGCCCATAAGATGCAGGTCCACGGCGCGGGCGGCTTCACGGCCTTCGTGGATCGCCCACACTACCAACGACTGGCCGCGCCGTGCATCACCGCAGGCAAAGACGTTCGGCTGGCTGGTCTGGAAATTGGCATTGGCCTTGATCGCCTGGCCGAAACGGTTTTTCTCAAGTTCCACACCCAGTTCCTCAACGAAGGGTGTGGCTTCCGGCTGGGTAAAGCCCATCGCCAGCAGCACGAGGTCGCACTCGATGCGTCGTTCTGTGCCGGGCACTTCGGTCATGGTGCGCCTGCCGGTGGCATCCGGTTCGCTCCACTCCACAGTAACTGCGTTGATGGCGCAGATATTGCCCTTGCCGTCATCTTCAAAAGACTTCGTATTCACGCACCACTCGCGACAGTCTCCGGCGGGCGCTTCCCGGTGGCTTGACGAGGTTTTCAGGGAGAAATTATATTGGGGCCAGGGGTTGCTCGCAGATCTGGTCTCCGGTGGTTTTGGGAACAATTCGATATTCAGAATGGAGGCGCATCCCTGGCGAATAGACGTGCCCACACAGTCTGAACCGGTGTCGCCGCCGCCGATAACGACTACTTTCTTCCCTGTGGCGAGGATTTTGGCGTCCTCAATGGGCTTGCCCAGAACGCACTTCGTCTGTTGTGTGAGGAAATCCATGGCGGGATGAATGCCCTTCAAATCCCAACCGGGAACATTCATGCCTTCAAAGGTGCGCGGCTTGGTGGAGCCAATGGCAATGAGGACAGCATCGTAGTCCTTGAGTTCTGCAGCGGGCACATTCACACCCACTTCCGCATTGCATCGGAATTCCACGCCTTCCGCCTTCATCTGTTCAATGCGGCGGAACACCACCTGCTTGTCCAGTTTGAAGTTTGGAATGCCATAGGTCAGCAGGCCGCCGGGTTCGTCTGATCGTTCATAAACCACCACGTTGTGACCAGCACGGTTCAGTTGCTGTGCGGCAGCGAGGCCGCTGGGCCCGGAACCTACCACGGCCACCTTTTTTCCGGTGCGTTGCTGCGGCGGTTCAGGTTGCACGTAGCCCCGTGCCCATCCCTGCTCGGCAATCTCCCGCTCCACCATTTCAATGGTGACCGCGGGATTGATGATGCCCAGCACACAGGCGCTTTCACAGGGTGCGGGACAGATGCGGCCTGTAAACTCAGGAAAGTTGTTGGTGGTGTGCAGCAATTCCAGCGCTTCGCGCCAGCGTTCGTCCTTTGCGTTGTCGTTGAAATCAGGGATCATATTTCCCAGCGGGCAGCCGCTATGACAGAAAGGCACACCGCAGTTCATGCAGCGATAGGCCTGTTGTTGCAGCAATTCCTGCGACAGGGAACGATAAAATTCCTGAAAATCCTTGCGCCGTTCCTCGCAGGGGCGTTGGTCTGCTTCCTGGCGTTCAAAGGTCATAAAGCCATGCGGTTTATCGGGTAACATGG
>CAZBNU010000079.1:10525-13663 GCA_964493075.1 uncultured Nitrospirales bacterium
TCTGCTTCCTGGCGTTCAAAGGTCATAAAGCCATGCGGTTTATCGGGTAACATGGACTGTCTCCTGCTGTTGTTGTTCCAGCACCCGTGCATATTCACGGGGCATCACACGGACAAAATTGGAAAGTTCGGCATCCCAGTTGTCGAGGATGCTGCGTGCAATAGTGCTGCCGGTATACTGACTATGTCGTTCCAGCATACGGCGCAGTTCGGGGATGCTCTTTTCATGGAGCGGCTTCAAATCCACCATTTCCTTGTTGCAGTGTATGGGGAGTGCCTTGTCAGGGTCATATACAAAAGCGATGCCGCCGCTCATGCCAGCGCCGAAATTGCGTCCTGTCTCGCCGAGTATCAGGGCGCGGCCACCAGTCATGTATTCACAGCAATGGTCGCCCACGCCTTCCACCACAGCCCACGCGCCGCTGTTGCGCACGCAGAAACGTTCACCTGCTAGACCCCTGAAGTACGCTTCGCCGCTGGTGGCGCCGTAAAGGGCGACATTGCCGACAATAACATTTTCCTCTGGCACTATGGGGCATGCCGTCGGGGGTTTGACAATAAGTTTTCCGCCTGAAAGTCCTTTGCCACAGTAGTCGTTTGCCTCGCCGGTTACGTTCAGGGTAACGCCCTGGATTACGAACGCGCCAAAACTCTGACCCGCTTCCCCGGTGCAGTCTATCCACACCGTATCTTCCGGAAGGGAACCGGTGTACATGCCGAGTTTATGGCGTCGCGTTAATTCGCTGGACAACATAGTGCCCACGGTTCGGTTCACGTTGCGTAGTTTTATGCTGAATTTGACCGGCTTTTTCTCGTTTAATGTCGTTGCTGCCTTTGAAATCAACGTGCGGTCCAGTGCCCGATCAATACCGTGATCCTGGGTCTTGCTGCAATAGAGCGTAGAATTTTCCCACGGTTCGGCGCGGAACAAAATCTTGCTGAAATCAAGATGCCTGGCTTTCCAGTGATCTTCAAGGGGATTAAACTCTAGCATATCGGCGCGACCGATCATCTCGTTCATGGTACGGAATCCCAGTTCTGCCATAATTTTGCGGCATTCTTCTGCAATGAAGAAGAAATAGCGCACCACATGCTCCGGCTTGCCGCTGAATTTCTTGCGCAGTTCCGGGTCCTGTGTGGCTACGCCTACAGGGCATGTGTTCAGGTGGCATTTGCGCATCATGATGCACCCGCTGACAATCAGGGGCGCTGTGGCGAATCCAAACTCGTCCGCGCCGAGCAACGCGCCAATCGCCACATCGCGGCCTGTCTTAAACTGTCCGTCCACCTGCACCCGGATGCGGTCGCGCAGGTCGTTGCCCACCAGTGCCTGATGGGTTTCGGGCAGACCCAGTTCCCAAGGCAGCCCGGCATGTTTGATGGAACTCAAGGGGGACGCACCGGTGCCGCCGTCATGGCCGCTGATCAATACCAGGTCGGCCTTGCCTTTCGACACGCCAGCGGCGATGGTGCCCACACCGGCTTCAGAAACCAGTTTCACGGAAATCGCTGCCTTGGTGTTGCTGTTCTTCAGGTCGTGGATCAACTGCGCGAGGTCTTCAATGGAATAAATGTCATGATGCGGCGGCGGCGAGATGAGTTCAACGCCGGGCGTGGAATAGCGCACCTTGGCGATTTCCTCAAACACCTTGTGACCCGGCAATTGGCCGCCTTCGCCCGGCTTCGCGCCCTGTGCCATTTTTATCTGGATTTCATCGGCATTCACCAGGTACTCATTGGTCACACCGAAGCGCCCGGATGCCACCTGCTTGATGGCGCTACGGCGCAGGTCGCCGTTTTCATCGGGTTCAAAGCGACGCGGGTCTTCGCCGCCTTCACCGGTATTGCTGCGTCCGCCGATGCGGTTCATGGCAATGGCGAGGTTTTCATGGGCTTCGCGGCTGATACTGCCGAAGGACATGGCGCCTGTACAAAAGCGTTTCACAATTTCTGCTGCCGGTTCCACTTCTTCCAAGGGAATTGGAGTGCCCGCCTTGAATTTCAACAGCCCGCGCAAGGTTGCCAGGGTGCGGTTGCGGTTGTTCACCTCCTCCGCAAATTTCTGATAGGTTTCCGCGCTATCCTGGCGTGTTGCATGTTGGAGGTTGGCAATGGTTTCCGGGTTCCACTGATGGAACTCGCCACGGCGACGCCACCGGTAGATGCCGCCGGGATCAATCCAGGGCACATGCGACGGCTTTGCCGGGTAGGCCACTGCATGACGCATCAGCGTTTCCCGCGCTATCTCCGGAATACCGATGCCGCCGATGCGCGACGCTGTTCCGGTGAAACACTTGTCCATCACGGATTCGCCCAGGCCAATGGCTTCAAATATCTGGGCGCAACGGTAACTGTGCTGTGTGGAAATGCCAATCTTGGACATGGTTTTCAGCATGCCCTTTTCAATGGCCTTTCGGAAGTTCTTCTGGGCGTAGCCGGGGCTTTTCTCCACCACAATTTCCCGGCGCACCAGGTCGTCTATGATTTCGTAGGCCATGTAGGGGTTCACACCGCCTGCGCCGTAGCCGGTGAGCAGACAGAAGTGCATTACTTCCCGCGCTTCACCTGTTTCAATGACCAACCCGCACAGGGTGCGCTTGTGGGCGCGCACCAGATGCTGATGTACCGCGCCAACAGCAAGCAGACTGGGCAGGGGCGCCATGGTTTCGCTTGTGCCGCGGTCTGAAAGAACCACGATGGTGAACCCGTTATCCACCGCCTTTTCCGCTTCAGCGCAGATGTGGTCAAGGGCTGCTTCGGCAGCGGCCATGCCTTCCACAACGGGAAACAAGGTGGAGATTACCGCACTCTTGAAGCCGGGCTGGTCGAGTTGCTTGATATGCGCCACTTGTGCGTTCGTCAGTATGGGTGATTTCAGGCGCAGTCGCCGGCAGTCTTCTGCAATTTCATCCAGCAGGTTGTTCTCGCGTCCAATTGTGGTTTCCATGGACATGACAATCTCTTCACGGATAGGGTCAATGGGTGGGTTGGTCACTTGTGCGAAAAGTTGCTTGAAATAATTGAACAACAATTGCGGACGCGGGCTTAACACCGCCAATGGCGCATCGTTGCCCATGGAGCCAACAGGCTCTTTGCCCAAGAGTGTCATGGGCGCAAGCAGTATCTCTTCGTCTTCCTG
>CAZBNU010000079.1:13763-16679 GCA_964493075.1 uncultured Nitrospirales bacterium
CCGTCCCAGGGCTCCATCTTGCAGGACGTGTATTCATAGAACGCCTTACGTGCATCGGACATGGTTTCGTGGCCGCTCCACGGTTCCGGGATCATCATGGCCATGGCCATGTCAAGGGGGTAGCCGCCGCGCACCAGCATTTCGAAACCATTATCGAATATGGCAGAATCACTGAAACCCGGTGTCAATACGGGGGTAATCTTTTTGATGTCATCGCCGAACAGCGGGCTTGCAAAATGCTGCTCCCGGGAACCAAACATGTTGACATTGCCCCGTAGCGTGTTGATTTCGCCGTTATGGGCGAGAAAGCGGAAGGGTTGCGCCAGCGGCCAGGAGGGCAGGGTGTTGGTGCTGTACCGCTGATGCACCAGCGCGATGGCGGATTCAAACCGGGGATTGCCCAGATCGAGGTAATAGCGATCAATCACTTCGGGCAGCATCAACCCTTTGTATACGATGGTGCGCGAGGACATGCTCGGTGCATAGTAGGTGTCTGCACCCGGCATATCCAGATTGCGAATGGCGATGGACGAGGACTTGCGGATAACGAACAGTTTCCGTTCAAAGGTTTCTGCATCAATACCATCCGCCGCACCAATGAATACCTGCCGGATGACCGGCTCGTTCTTGCGCGCCAGCCAGCCGATCACAGCCGAATCGTGGGGCACAAAGCGCCAACCCAATAGTTGCTGGCCTTCGGCTTCAATGGTCTTGTTAATGAGTGCTTCTGCGGCCTCACGGGTTTCTGTTTCGTGGGGCAGGAAAAGCATGCCCACGCCGTAGCGTCCTGCTTCCGGTAATTTGAAGCCAAGACGATCTGCTTCCACTTGAAAAAAACGGTGGGGCAACTGCATCAGCATGCCGCAGCCATCGCCTGTTTCCGGGTCGCAGCCGCATGCGCCGCGGTGGGTCAGGTTGAAAAGAATTTTCGCGCCATTCACCACAATGTCATGGTTTTTGCGCCCGTCCATGTTGCAAAGAAAGCCAATGCCGCAGGCATCGTGCTCGTATTCAGGGGAATACAGGCCATGCTGTGCCAGATGTTCCAAAGGATTGGGGCTGTTCACTGATTCGTTTCCTTAAATGCTGTTCCAGAATATGCACGAAATACCTGCAATTACCGGAGAAAAAAATCATCGTTGAAGTGCTGTTATCAAACAAAATCGCAATTAAATGTATAGAACACCTGCTGTTCAAGATACATTCCAAACGGTATGATATTCTAAAGGAATTGCATTTGTCAAATTTTTTATCCCTACAACAAAATACGCTATGGGCAAGTTATAGCGAACAAAATCAGCGAATACTTACTGTTATGTCAGCACATAGGGCGCAAAAATTCCTACATAATAGTAGGATAAAAACCATAAATATAATTTAATTACGCAGTAGAAGTAATATACATACTATAAGCAAAATATAGGAAATTCGAAATTTATTGAGGTTATGGGAAGTATGGGAAGCATGGGAAGTATGAGAAGTATGAGAAGCATGGGATATCATAACTCCCATGTTTCCCATATTTCCCATGATCTCTGGAGTCCTACCCTGTGAGGGATCCCTCGGCTGCTTTATTCAGTCGGTGAGCAATACCTACGTTAGATTCTCAATGTTAGATTCTCCATGAAATCTGTTTCCCCGTTTTATGCTATAATCCTCGTTTTCCTTCCCTTTTTTCTGAGTATCTGCCATGAGCACCTACATTCCATTACACGAAGAAACCCGTTGGACCGGTGTCCGCGAAGTCATGGGCATGTCCGGCCCCATTATTCTGGGCATGCTGTCGTATACCATCATGGAGTTTTTCGACAAGGTCATGGTTTCCTATGTGGGCACCGACGCACTGGCCGCTGTGGGTAGCGCTGGTATTGGTTCTTATACGCTGTGCACGCTTTATATGGGCATCATCAGCGTCGTCAGCACTTTTGTTGCACAATGTTATGGGCGCGGCACCCCGCAATTCTGTGCGCGCTACTGCTGGCAGGGCATCTATCTGTCTTCGGTTGGCATCCTGTTTTCGGCATTGCTCTGGCCGGTAACTCCATTCATATTCGGCCTGATGAAACATTCGCCGGAAGTGACTGCACTGGAAACGCAGTATTTTCAGATTCGCCTGTTCAGTTATTTTTTTATTGGCTGCAACACGGCGCTTGTCGGTTTTTTCCAGGCCATTGACCGCCCCCGTATTCCCATGTATACCGCCATCATAGGCAATGCCGTGAACCTCTCTTTAAACTATGTGCTCATCTTCGGCAAGTTCGGCTTTCCCAGGCTCGAAGTGGGCGGCGCTGCCATCGCCACCGTGATTGCCATTGCCGTACAGAGTCTGGTGCTATGTGCCGTATTCTTCAACAGGCGTTTCAATAGCACCTATCAGACACGTACCACCTGGCAGTTCGACTGGAACCGCATCCGCGAATTGATCCATGTGGGGCTTCCTGCCGCCATCAGCATGTTTCTGGATGTGGCGAACTGGTGGATATTTGTGGCGTTTATTATCGGGCGCTTTGGCGCGGCACAGTTGGCGGCCTCTACCATTGCATTGAGTTTCATGCACATATCTTTCCTGCCAGCAATCGGCCTGAACCAGGGTATTGCTGCGATTGTTGGACAATGGCTCGGCAGGCGGGACGTGCCCCGCGCCAAATTGCGGGTGTATACCACCATCAAAATCGCAACGGTATACATGATGTTCATGGGTACTACCTTTGCATTGTTCGGTGGTTTTCTGATAGAACGGATATTCAATGCGGATGCCGATGTTGCATGGCTGGGTCATAAAATGCTGATACTAGCGGCCTGCTTTCAGGCTTTTGATGCTGTAAACATTGTCTGCATGGGCGCCCTGCGCGGTGCAGGTGATACCCGCTGGATGATGTATATGACCTTTTTCATGTCTTATTTGGTCTGCCTGCC
>CAZBNU010000080.1:0-16581 GCA_964493075.1 uncultured Nitrospirales bacterium
CGGGGAACCAGCGCGCGCGTTTTATCAGCCCAGAATTTTGGCCAGCCCAGGTTGTCAATGGCCACAAGCGCGACTCGTGTATCGCCTTTTTCAAATACCAGGGCGCGCACAAAGAGGTCGCCTTTTTTTTCGGTGACTGGACTAGGCGTGCCCACACCGCCGGACACAGGAATCAACGGGTCGGGGGTGATGACGCGCAAGGCAGCGCCTGCCTTGAAGTCTGCCGCCCCGGAAGATTCCGGGAAAAGGGAAAAAACAACGGCTATGACCACCAATAACATAAACATTCTTAACATCACAATACTCCTTAACAGTTGTGGTTGGGTTTAACCAGAGTCAATCAACAAGGTATGATACCACGAACGGGCAAGCCTGCCGGAAGAACCATAACGGGTTGAGGGCTTGATAACAGCAGGCTTGAGTTAGACCGGGGTAGGCGAGAAAAAGTTTTATCGCTGCCTGTTTTATGGTCTTGCCAAAATAACATCAGGAGAATATGGTTTTAGTAATGCAGATAATTGGCCTGGCGCTGCTTGGCCTTGGTGTGGGCGTGTTCAGCACCGGGCTCGGGCTGGGCGGCGGTGTGCTGATGGTGCCTGCTTTTATCACATTCCTGCCCGCCATGGATATGCATACTGCAAAAGGAACCAGCCTGTTCATCATACTGTTGGTGGCTTTGACCGGGTTTCCCCGTGTTCGCCGTATGCAGGAGCACCGCCCCCATTTCAGTTCATCGCTGTTCGTTGCTGCTGGCGCGTTGCTGGGAGGGTACCTGGGTGCGGTAATTACTTCGCAAATGTCTGAAAAGGGCGTATTGACGCTTTTTCTGCTTTTTGTGGTGTTCCTGATGATACGCCTGGTGGTTGGTGAACCCCAGCCCTTTGTTACGCGCAAGTTGAATCGTCGAAACGGTCTACTTTTTGTTGTTGGCATTGCGGCGGGTGCGGCAGGTAGTGCCACGGGCACCGGTGGCGGTTCGCTTCTTGCGCCACTCATTTTGCTGACAGGATTGCTGCCGCACACGCAACTTGTTTACACCGCGAACCAGGTGATGATTGCCACCAGTCTTGCCGCCGCGCCAGCGAATTTTTTTGCGGCGCAAAGTTATCACCACCACTTCACCATCGGGCAGGTGTGCCTGGAAATAGTGCCCGTTGTCGTGCTTTCCGCCCAAGTGGGTATTGTTATTGGCGCAAGACTGAATCATTCTCTCCGCGCAAATCGCAGGAGGCTGCTGCTGGCATGGGTGCTGTCGTTGGTGGCTCTTCGTATTTTTATTAAACTGATTGCCTGATGTGTTTGTGCTGGTTACAGTCGTGGTAAAGACAAACCACCGCCGATTTCAATGACAGCGCCTGTGCTGTAATCCAGGTATCCCTCTGCCAGTGCGACCACGGCCTTGCCTACGTCTTCCGGAGTGCCCCACCGCTTTGTCAACAGCAAACCTTCCTCAATAAGCCGGTCATATTTTTCCTTGACAGCGCTGGTCATGTCGGTGGCGGTAATTCCAGGTTGCAGATCATACACGTTGATGCCATAAGGCGCGAGCGCCACGGCGAAGCATTGGGCTGTCATGCTGAGTCCCGCCTTGCTTACACAATATTCGGCGCGGCTGATGCTGGCCACCCGCGATGAGATGCTGGAAATAAAAATGATTTTCGGGGCATAGTCCGTTCCGGCCTCTGCCTGTTTCACCATCTGCTGCGCCACAAGTTGCGTGAAAAAATACGGGCCGCGCAGGTTAATGTTCATGAGCCGGTCGAAACTTTCGGGGATGCACTCCAGCAGGTCTACCCGTTTCAGGGGCGCAACGCCAGCGTTATTGACCAGAATATCTACCTTGCCAAAATGGTGTATCACTTCGTCGAGAATATGCTTGTGGCCCTCTAATTCGGCGATGTCGCCAGCAAGAGGGAGGAAGGTTACGCCCAGGGCTTCGACTTCTTTTTTGACAGCGTACAGCCCGGTTTCTGTGTTGTTTGGGTCCGGCTTCGTAGCGAGTCCTGCTATGTCGTACCCCTGACGTGCAAGCGCCAGCGCCACGCCGCGTCCGATGCCGCGACTTGCGCCGGTTATCAATGCAACTGCTTTGCCCATCACTATTCTCCTTCGTTTGGTTAAGGTACTATTGTAGCACGCGATTACCGGGGATAAAAACGGAAGTGAACTTAGGCCTAAAAATAACGGCGCAGCACTTTCGTTACGCGTTGGACATCCTGAATGCGGTACACATCAGACATGGGTAACGCGATGGTGTGTTCAAAGATATGGTGTGCAGCCGGACAGTCGCTGCGCTCAAGCAGCGCGCCACAGTCGTCGGCAATCTCATCCTTGATTGCGGCATCAATACCATGCAACAGCAGTTTCGTTCGGATGGGCGCTGCCGGTGTGGGCAATAGGGCCGTACAGAAATACCAGGTGGGCAAGGCGTCTTTGAGGGTGCTTTGGAGTTGTACCCCATCCGGCAGCGTATTTGTGTAGGCTGCCGCCAATTCCTGCCGGTACTGGAGGCGTGCGTCAAGTCCAGCCAGTTTTTCCAGACCGAGCCGCGCCTGCACCGGGGAGTAACGTACTGATGCCGCAGGCACATGCTGCGACTGCCGATAAGCCGCGCTGATGAGCGCCTTTGTTTTGCCACCCGTCATCATCAACAGTAGGGGGAGCGCAAGCCCGGTGCGCATGAGGAACATTTCCCGCTGGGTTGCCTTGGTTTTTTGCATCACGCCGGAAAGATCAAAGGGCTTTTGTTCTTCTTCAGCGCGGATGGCGTCTATAAGCGTGGTGTCGCGGCTGACGACCATGCCGCCGCCGTAGGTGTTTATGGGCTTGGTCATTTCAAAACTGAAGAAAGCGGCGTATCCAAAGGAGCCCACCTGGTTGCCGCAAAGGGTTGCGCCGAGTGCGTGAGCGCAGTCTTCAATAACCGGGATGTCCGCCGGTTTCGTTACCGCCAGAATTTCCTGCATGGGCGCAGGCGCGCCAAAAGTGTGCAGTATGATTACCGCTTTCGTTCGTTCGGTTATTCGTGCAGCAACCGTTTCGCCTGTGACATTCAGCGTGGATGGGTCTGCGTCGGCGGGCACTACTGTTGCCCCAAGATGTTGGATTAGCGGTATCAGGTCTTTCAGTGTATAAGCGGGAACAATAACCTCGTCCCCGGACGTGATGCCAATATGTTTCAGTATTTGCGTCATGCCGGACCGGCCAGAGTTCACGGCGGCGGCAGCAGGAACCGCCACATGAGCCGCCACAGCGTTTTCCCATTCCCGGATAATGGCCGTATCCTTGTCAGGAGTATCCTGGTTCCAACATCGGATTTTCTCCCATTCATCCGCCAACAGGTGTGCGCTTCTTCTTGGCAATAATAGTGCAGTCATGGTATTCTCCCGGATACATTCCGTTGTTCCGAACAAACCGAATAACGGGGTTGTTTTGTGTTAGAGCGTACACCACCGCCAGCGGAAAAGTCCACTTTCGAGATACAGGCCCTGGCGTTTATTGCATGGGATACGGTCGGTCTTCTACGGCAAAGGGCGGTATACACCATACGTTCTGTTCCTGTCGAACAATCAATATGATTCGAGCAGAGAATAGAATAAACACACCAAATGCGAAATTATTAGTGTGATATAAAATTTAATGCAAAATAAATAAAACATAATATACGAAGAATAAATATTAAGTCGTGGGTAACAGTCTGTTGTGTTGGCAGTCCTTCACATAGGTTTGTTACGCTGGTAGGGGCGAATTATATTCGCCCTTGCAGCTCGCCGTGAGCGTTGGACTGGATGGCTATATTGCGGGAAAATCAAAATATTGTACACCAACGCAGATGCAGCATCCTTGCCTCGTTACCTTGCAAACGTCCACCGTCGCTAAACCCAACATGGCAGAGATGCTGCGTCTAGTTTGGCGCCTAATGGGGCCAGGCAAGTATTCGCTAATCCGAATATGATAAGATCAGATTGAGGACAGAGTCTTACAAAAGTAAGTCTTTTTGATAGCAACCGTATACCGTTGAGGTGATTCGGAATTATGCCGCAGGCAACCAAACCCAAAGAACATGTTGTTTCACGCGATGCTACTGCTGTGAAGCGGCCCCCTTTGTACAAAGTGCTTTTGCTGAACGACAATTACACCACTATGGAATTTGTGGTGATGGTGCTGGAGACTATTTTTGGCAAAGATCACCAGAGCGCGGAGCGCATTATGTTAAGTGTTCACCGGCAGGGAATGGGGGTTGCCGGTGTGTATGTTAGAGATATAGCGGAAATGAAATGTGACGCTGTACATAAACTTGCAAAGTCTCATGGATTTCCACTTCGTTGTGATATTGAATCTGAATAAATGATGCTGATCCCTCAGGATGCTACCGGAGGACGTTTGGTAGCGGGATGGGAGACGGCATTTTGGAGTTATACGATTATGATGAGCAAAGAATTAGAGATAGCTGTGGGCAGCGCGCTGGCGGAGGCGCGAACACGGCGGCATGAGTACCTGTGCGTGGAGCATATATTATATGCGTTGACCCAGGACCCTTTCGGCGCCGAGATTATTATGGCCTGCGGGGGTAACCTCAGGGGGTTGCGTGATGACCTTGAGATTTTTTTCGACAGGGACATGGAACGAATACCTGAGGATACCCAGCTGACCATACAACAGACCCACGGACTGGAACGCATGATGCAGCGTGCATTCATGCACGTGCGTTTTTCCGGTGGGGAAGAGGTGAATTCCGGTGATATTCTGGCAGCCATTCTTGAAGACCAGGGTTCCCATGCCACCTACTTTCTCATGCGGCAGGGTGTGACCCGTCTGGATGTGCTGAACTACATCTCCCATGGCACGCAGAAATTGGGGGATGGGGATGAATTTGACGATTTCGAGGACTTCGATTCCGACGAAGATTTGGAGCCTTTGGAACCTGAAGAAGGTATGGAGGGCCCACAAAGGAAAAAGCGTGCGAAGGCGCTGGAAACTTTTGCTGTTTCGTTGACCCAGCGGGCTGCGGAAGGAAAACTCGATCCACTTATTGGGCGGGAACAGGAACTACGTCGTGCCATACGTGTGCTTTGCCGTCGCAAGAAAAACAATCCGGTTTTTGTGGGCGAACCCGGAACAGGCAAGACAGCCCTTGCCGAGGGTCTTGCGTTATTGCTGTACACCGCACGCCAGGGCCAGTCAAAGCAGCGTGTCCCCAAGCATCTGCAAGATGCGGAGATTCTAGCGCTTGATATTCCGGGGATGCTGGCAGGCGCACGTTTTCGTGGTGATTTTGAGCAGCGCATTAAGGCGGTCATCAAAGAAGCGCTGCAGCGTGAAAATGTGATTCTGTTTATTGATGAAATCCACACCATTGTGGGTGCGGGCGCCACCACCGATTCCAGTATGGACGCTTCGACCATTCTCAAACCCGCGCTGGCGTCTGGAGAACTGCGTTGTATCGGTTCCACGACTTATGCAGACTTTAAGAATCACTTTGAGCGCGACCACGGTTTGTCCCGTCGTTTCCAGAAAATTGACCTGAACGAGCCGTCCGTGGAAGAGACTTTTGCTATCCTGAAGGGATTGCGCGGCCATTATGAATCACATCACGGCATACGGTTCACTGAACCAGCCCTGCGTGCTGCTTCCGACCTGTCGGCGCGGCACATTAACGATCGATTTTTGCCGGACAAAGCGATTGACCTTATAGATGAGGCAGCGGCGAGTGTTCGCATTGAAGGTGAGAGCGGTCGCAAGACGGTGCGGCCCGTGGACATTGAGCAGGTGGTTGCCGAGATTGCCGGTATTCCCGCACGCAGCATCAACAGTTCCGATAAGGACCGACTGGCTTCTCTGGACGCTGACCTGATGGCTACTGTGTTTGGTCAGGAGGAAGCCATTACCCAAGTCACACGCGCCATCAAGCGTTCCCGTGCAGGGCTTGTTCAACCGGACAGACCCATAGGTTGTTTTTTGTTTACAGGCCCGACGGGTGTGGGAAAAACAGAAGTCGCCCGGCAACTTGCATCCACTCTGGGAAACCATTTTTCGCGTTACGACATGAGTGAATACATGGAGAAGCACGCCGTATCGCGGTTGATCGGCGCACCGCCCGGCTATGTCGGCTTTGATCAGGGTGGCCTGCTGGTGGACGACATCCGGCGGCATCCGTACACCGTGCTGTTGCTCGATGAAATAGAAAAGGCGCATCCCGATCTTTTTAATATTCTTCTTCAGGTCATGGACAATGCGACGCTTACGGATAATACCGGGCGCAAGGCTGATTTCCGAAACGTGGTTCTTGTGATGACTTCTAATGCGGGCGCACGTGAACTGGCAGCGTCAAGTATCGGCTTTCATAGCGACAAGGATGATGGCAGACACAAAAGTATGAAGGCCATTGAAAAGGCGTTGACTCCCGAGTTTCGCAATCGCCTTGACGCCATTGTAACCTTCAACGCGCTGCCGCCGGAAGTGGTGCTGCTGGTGGTGGACAAGTTTGTGAGTCGTCTGAATCTGCAACTGCTGGAACGGGGCATAACCCTGCGTCTCTCTGACGAGGCGCGGACAAGGCTCGCAGAAAAAGGGTATGATCCGAAGTTCGGGGCGCGTCCCCTGGCACGCGTTCTGGCACGCGATGTGGAGACGCCCCTAGCCGATGAGATATTATTCGGGCGTCTTAATAAGGGGGGGCAGGTACTTGTGGACGTAAATCCAGAGGACGAAGGCTTTCTATTCAACTACGAATGAGGACCGCAAATACGATGTCTGAAACAGTAGTCTACAAAACGGCGGGCGGTGTCGTTATAAACAAAGACAGTGAAATACTTGCACTAGCACGGCAGGTGGTGCGCGATGGGATACTCAAAGATGAACTGCGTCTTCCCAAAGGCCACATTGATCCCGGAGAAACCGATGAAGAAGCAGCAGTTCGTGAAGTGGGTGAAGAATCGGGATACTGGCTGGTGGAGATCATCGCAGACCTAGGCGAAGGTCACAGCAGTTTTTCTGTTGACGGTGTGCATTATGAACGCGATGAACACTATTTTCTGATGCGTTTGACAGAAGAACGCCGCGAAGCGCCGCAGCCGGTGAGCGCGGAAGAGGCACTGTTTTCACCGTGTTGGCTGGCTGCCAAGGAGGCGGTGAATCAGTTGACTTATCCTACAGAGCAGGTGATGGCGCAGCGTGCGTGCGATCATCTGATAAAGCAGAAACAGAATAATTGAACTTTTGCGCGATGTTTTGCTATACTTTTACAAATATCGCACACATCTTGAGAGAGGTGGAGCCGTGAATGCCCTCAAAATTTCCGTAACAAGCATTGGTAATGAGGGGTATGCTTTCGAGCAGCGTGTGCGCGTGTCGTCTATTCAACCACCCGATACGAAGCCATTACCCGTGGAAAGTGTCTTGGTTTCCGGGCGCTTTGAACGTCTGGGTGAAGAGTATCTTTTTCGTGGCGCAGTGAGCGGTGCGTATGAGGGCGCGTGTGTGCGTTGCCTTCAGCCGTCGCAGATGCCCTTTGATGTGGAAGTCGCCTGGGTCTTTGCTGAAGGTGCCGGAGCAGTGTTTGAAGAAATTGGACATGCTTTGGACATGGAAGCAGGCGACCTGATTGATGATGATCCCAAAGAAGCATATAGGTCGTTCCAGGGACATGAAATAAACCTGGCGCCTTATGTCTGGGAAGAAGTTGTTTTTGCGCAGCCTTCCCGTTTTTTGTGTAAGGACAGTTGCAAAGGAATTTGTCCCCATTGTGGAATAGATAAGAACGAAGGCAACTGTCAGTGTGCGGAAGTTTTAACAGAAGAACAAGTAGGTAATCGTGGGCTGGCTGTTCTCGCGGATATGTTTCCCGAACTGCGGCCCGAAAAGACCAAGGAGTAACTTACCATGCCGGTACCCAAGAGAAGAACCGGAAGCACCAAAAAGCGCATGCGCCGTTCCCATCATGCACTTACGCCCGTAAACGTGACGGAATGCCCGGAATCAGGGGAAGCGAAACTACCCCACCGAGTCTGTTTAAAAACCGGATTTTACAAAGGCCGTGTTGTAGTCAAGCCTGAAACGGATTGATACCAGCCCGATAGGATACGCTGCCGTGCGAATTGCCTTGGATGCTATGGGCTCTGATAACGCACCTGACGTTGAAGTCGAGGGTGCGGTTCAAGCCAGCATGAATTCTGATTTGGAAATCGTGTTGGTTGGTGATGCGGCATTGCTTGAGGAAAAACTGAAGGCCTTTCCCAAAAAAGGCAACATTACCATCAAGCATGCCCCCCAGGTTATCAGTATGCACGAGCAGCCTGTACTGGCGGTGCGGCAAAAGCGGCAGTCTTCGCTGCATATTGCCATGCGTCTTGCCAAAGAAGCCGAGGCGGACGGGGTGGTGAGCGCTGGCAATACAGGCGCTGTAATGGTAGCCGCCCGCACCATACTGGGGTCTATTCCCGGTGTGGCGCGTTCCGCCATCAGTCAGGCGTTTCCCACGATGAAGGGCGCCGTCGTTTTGTTGGATCTCGGCGCCAATGTGGATTGCACTACACGCCAACTTTGTGAATTCGCGGAGATGGGGGTCGCCTATTCCACCTATGCCCTCGGCGTGGAAGAACCGCGTGTGGCATTGTTAAATATCGGCGAAGAAGGCGGCAAAGGCGGGGCTGTGGCGCGAGAGGTTTACCATACCCTCTCTGCTGCCAGGCATGTGAATTTTGTAGGGAATGTGGAACCCCGTACCTTGTATGAAGGTAAGGCGGACGTTGTTGTGTGCGACGGGTTCGTCGGCAACCTTTTCTTGAAAACCAGCGAGGCGGTGGCCTTCTTCATGGGGAAAATGTTGCGCGAGTATTTCGAGAGTTCTTCCATGAGTAAAATTGGGGCTGTGCTTTCACGAAAGGCGCTTAGCCAGATGCGGCACAGGGTTGATCCGAACGAGCAGCCGGGCGCTCCTTTACTGGGCATCAATCGCACGGTAATTATTCAACATGGTTCCTGCACTCCCCGTGGTATTGAAAATGCCATTTACGGCGCACGGGTGGCAATTGAAAATGATCTCAATCAGCATATTCATAACAATATAATCAAACTGCGGGAAAGCGGTATGGCAAGCGGGGATGACGCGGAAGACAAGGAAGTATTCTGTGATGAAGCTGAGACGCATGAGGTTGCAGAGTAATTTCACGCGAGAGGAATGAACCATGCCAGCGTTTCTTTTTCCAGGCCAAGGCAGTCAGAAGGCGGGCACAACAAAGATGTTCTATGAAGCATCTCCCCGCGCACGTAGCCTGTTTGAACGCGCTCTACCTCTTCTTCCTGAAGGCGTTGCCCATGTCCTGTTGGAGGGCGACCAGGAAAGTCTCAATGATACCTGCAATGCGCAACCTGTTCTTTTGTGTGTTGAGATGGCGATTGCGGCGCACCTTGAAGGCCTTGACATTCGTCCCGATCTATGCGCCGGGCACAGCCTTGGGGAAATTGCCGCATTAACCGTAGCAGGTGCGCTTTGTATCGAAGATGCAATCCCCTTTGTTTTGGAGCGTGCGCGACTGATGTCCGAAGAGGTGCCGGAAGGTGGGATGGTCGCGGTCATTGGCATGGCACCAGAAGAAATTGAGGGACTACTCGAAACAGGAACCCAGATAGCCAATTACAACGGCCCTTCACAGACAATCATCTCCGGTTCTGCAGCTTCACTCGGAGCAAGCATAAACGCCCTCAAAGAAAAAGGGAAATGTCGCGTGATGCCGCTTCAGGTGTCCGGTCCCTTTCACTCACAGTTTATGAAGCCTGCCGCAGAAGCCTTGCAGAAGCACCTAACTTCCATGGATATTGTCAACCCCCGTATTCCTGTGCTGTCGTCGGTAAGCGGGGCTTACGAAGAGGACCCGGAACGGATTCGCATTTTGCTTGCGCAGCAGTTGTGTGCTCCTGTACAGTGGACATCGGTTATGGCGCAACTGGATGGTTGTCGCGCCGTTGAAGTCGGGCCGGGAACTGCCCTTGGTGGACTTGCAAAACGCGCAACCCTTGCGCCTGATGTGTTGCCTGCAAATACGCCGGCGGCCTGCGAAAGTCTTCGGGATGCGCTGTAAACACAAGGTATAATTGCCGACAGGAAAAAACGATGGATCATTTTAACGGAAAAATTGCACTGGTAACCGGCGGTAGTCGCGGCATCGGTCTGGCCTGTGCGCGTCTTTTTGTCGAACAAGGTGCGCAGGTAGTAATATGCGGTCGAAGTGAGGCAGCCCTAAACAGCGTGGTTGGGGAATTGGGTAGCGCGTGTAGCGCGGTTGTTTGTGATGTGGCTGATCCGGATGCAGTGAAGCATCTAATAGAAGACGTAATGGTTGCCCATGGCGCCCTTCATATTCTGGTAAATAATGCGGGTATTACCGATGACGGGTTGTTGCCGCGAATGAAAACGGAACAGTGGACTACTGTTATTGCAACAAATTTGAATAGCGCGTTCTACACATGCCGTGCTGCGGCGAAGCCCATGCTTCGGCAGCGTTACGGACGCATTATCAACATCGGTTCTGTGATCGGGCTGCGGGGGCAGGGTGGGCAGAGCAATTATGCGGCTGCCAAAGCCGGACTGATAGGGTTTACGAAAGCATACGCCCGCGAGGTGGCATCGCGGAACATTACAGTCAATCTTGTGGCGCCTGGTTTGATTGAAACGGATATGACCAGCGGTATGAGCGCTGAAATCCGAGATGGTGCGGTACAGAAAATTCCTGCACGGCGCGTTGGCAGGCCGGAAGAAGTTGCGGCAGCAGTGTGCTTCCTTGCCTCTGACGCATCGGCTTATATCACAGGAACGGTGATTCCCGTGGACGGCGGGCTTGGCATGTAAACCGGGGTATTTTTGATTCAGGTGCAAGTATAAGGGTTGTTGATATGGCGCTATTTTCCAGATTAGGTATTTTTCTTCTACTGTTGTTGGTGGCTATTATTTCAGGGTTGTATTTAGGAAAAGTGTCTGTGAAAGATGAACCGATTGCTACCTCCCGAATGGAACGGGCGGCTGAACCTGTGGAAGCGTCCGATAGCGAAGGGGAACGTAAAGATGAGGACAATTCAGGGGTGTCTGTCCCTCCCTTGCTTTTTTATCCGGGCACAGTTGCGGATGAAGACTGGAAAGATGTCAAAGAACAGGTAATTATGGCGGCAGAATCCGGCATTCACCAGTACGTCGTGACGGTTACACCTGCCTGGTTTGATGATGAACGTCAGGCGCAGGCGGAAAGAAATAGTGCCTTGTTGAACGCATACCGGGAAGCGGACCCTGATGCGCAGTTTTTGATTCAAATCAATTTGAACCCCACGGTTCCCTGGTTTGAGGCGCATTCCGACTCTGCCATGCGCATTAACGATGCCTTTCAGCCTTATCCGTCACCTGCTTCTGCAAACTGGCGGGAAGCAGCAGGTGTGGCGCTGGAAGATGTGATTACCAGTCTTGAGAGTGGCACGCATCGTAAGCACATCAAAGGCTATATCCTTTGCGCATTGCAGGGGTTGCGCTGGATGCTGCCCGAAGGCTACGACGTCAGCAAGGCAAACCATCAGGGTTATCTGGAATGGCTGCAACAGCGTTACAGGACCGATGATGCATTGCAGACCGCCTGGGATAACGATAGCATGACCCTTGCGGCAGCGACAATCCCGGCGTATTCATCCCCTGAAGAGGAGGGGCATGTTTTTTATGAGTTGCCGCAAATGCAACCTGTAGTTGATTTTCTTCACTACAGTTCCGAATCTGTGGCGGATGCGTTGGCGGGATTATCCGTTGTCGTGGCCCGTGCCTCAAGACTTGGTCCTTCCGGAATTATCGGTGCGCCTTACGGATATTCCTTTGAGGCTCTTCCTAATGACTGCGGCCATTTTGCATTGGAACTGCTTCTCGAAAGCGACCTCAATATGTTTATGTCGCCAGTATCCTATGTTGACCGCGGCCTCGGCGGTGTTGGCGGCGTTATGGGGCCTGTTGACAGTATGACCATCAGAGGCAAACAATGGTTCGTGGTTGATGATACCCGCACCGGGGTGGAAAGAGATGCTGCCACAGGCGAATTTGCCCGCATAAAAGGCATCAATGTGGAGGATGTGTTTGAGGTGCAACGCCGCAATTTTGCGTTGGCGCTTACCTATGGGCTTGGTTTGGTGTGGGCCGACCCACAAGCGGAAGGTTGGCTTCACGACAAGGATCAGTGGGCTCATTTCGGATTGCTCAACACCATCTATGCACAGCGTACCAATGAAGCCAAAGCGCAGGCGCCCACGGAGTTCGATGCGTCTGTGTTGACTGTGGTCGTAGATGAACTTTCCCGTGCCTATGTACAGAGTGATAGCCGCATAAACAGCATATTGCTACAGCGTGCCAGAGATGCTGCCATGCGTTCCGGAGTCAGTCTGCGTTTTCATCTGTTGCGCGATGTGGTTGAGGATATTGCGCCGTCCACTCCTGTATATTTGTTTTTGAATGCCTTTCATCTTACCGAGACGGATCGGGTGCGTCTGCATTCGCGGCTTGCCCGTGAACAGGCCTCGGCGATATGGCTGTATGCCCCCGGATACATTACGGACACGGCGGATGTGGAGACTATTGCAGCGACCACCGGTATGGATGTGCGTCGTTTTGAAGAACCGTTCCAGACGGGATCGACCTATCTGCTTTCCGGCCAGTTTTTACACGCAGAGGAAAAGTTTGGCGATGGCGAAATCTGGACGCCTGCCTTTTATATTGAACCTGAAGAGGAGATTGACTTCCTGGCACATTATGTGAACGCTCAGGACAAGGGCAGCGTTGCCATTCTTACGCTGCCGGAGGGGTGGACATCGGTGTATGTTGCGGAGCCAGGTCTTAGCCCAGCATTGCTTTGTGAGTTATTGCAGTTGCTTGAACAGCACCGTTTCCTTACCCCCGTTGACGGTGTCTACTATGACGTCGTATCGGCGCGGGACGGCATTGTGGCGCTTCATGCCAGTGAAGCCGGGAAGCGCTCCTTATACTTCGGGCATTTTTTTGACATTGTGGACCTTTTGGATGCTGCCATTGGCTGGCCACAGAAAGATAGCATCATGCTTCCCATGCAGAGCGGAGAAACTCGTCTGCTGATGCAGAAACCAATACAGGCCAGTGCGGAATAGAGATATCAACTGAGCGAAGGAAGTACCCGAAACAGTTCTTCTATCGTGGTGATGCCCCGCTTCGCTTTCTCAAGGCCATCTTCCGCCAGGGGAATCATGCCGTGTTTTAATGCGATGTCATGCAGCTGCGACGTGGTAGGGCGGCGTAGTATGGTGTCGGCAATCTCATTGTCCACTACCAGCATCTCTCCGATGCCGGCACGGCTTCGATAACCAATATGCTGGCAGTTGGGACACCCTTTTCCGTGGTAGAGCCGCTGCTTTTTGTCGTCAAGCCCGAAGTACTGAGCCAGCAACGGATCAGGCTTGTACGCCGTGGTGCAGTCGGGACAGTTCAGGCGCACCAGGCGCTGGGCCAGCACACCCGTGACCGAGGACGCAACCAGAAACGGTTCGATATCCATGTCAATCAGGCGGGTAAACACGCCTGCAGCCGTTCCGCTGTGAATGGTGCTGATGACGAGGTGGCCGGTAAGTCCTGCCTGGATAGCCATTTTTGCCGTTTCAAGGTCGCGGATTTCGCCGACTACAATAACTTCCGGGTCCTGGCGGAGAATGGAGCGAAGCGCTTTGGCAAAAGTAAACTCTACGTGGTGATTCACCTGAATTTGGGATATGCGATCCATGGCATATTCCACCGGGTCCTCAATGGACACCACGTTTACCGTATTTTTCTGCATCTGCATCATTTCGTGTAAGGCCGCATAGATGGTGGTTGTTTTACCGCTCGAACTGGGACCCGTGAGCAGCAACGTTCCCTGTGGACGTGTGACTAAAGCGCGTATGCTGTCTGCAATGCGTTCGGGGAATCCAAGCATATCGAGGTGATATAGATCTTTGGCCGCACCCAATATGCGCACTACAATTTTTTCGCCGTGGATGGTCGGGATGGTCGAAACGCGCATTGGCCTTGCGCATGAGCATCTTTCCCGGTCAATGCGGCCATCTTGTGGTACGTCCTTGCGGTATACCACCAGGTCGGAAAGCACCTTGATGCGCGCAATGATTTTTGGTTGAAATTCACTGGGGATTACGGCTATTTGCTGCAAGATTCCATCGAGACGGTAACGTAGCGAAAGGTAATCGCTCCAAGGCTCAAGATGAACGTCGCTGCTGCCATGATACACGGCCTGGCTTAACATGATATCCACGGCATCGGCGACGCCCGTGTCGTCGCGGCTCTCCATGCGGTCCAGCATGGTGGTCTGAATATCAAGAAGCGGAATAATTTGAATGCCGCCCCCGCCTTGTGAATTTATCGTTAAAGCCATACAGATTCCTTCCTGAAAGTGTTGCTGCAAATCACACATCATAATGGCGCAACGCATGTATGAATGTCAACAGCAGCCGGTGTACGTTTTGTTCTTTACCGTATGGATATGGTTTGTCCTGTCGGCGATAGTATTTTCTCCGGAATTATTTTTCGGTTGCGGGCAATGCTTGCTTTGGATTTAAGGCAGGGTAGGGTAATGATGATGCCCGATACTACCCGTGGGAGGAATTTCAGCAACTAGCATGAGTGATAACACCACATCAATTTTTTCTTAACCGAGAAAACTTTGACAGGCTCACTGCTTTACGGTATACTAACATCAATTTAATATATGAGTTATGGTGGCAGGAAACATGAGCCGCAAAACAGGAATTGCCTATATAAATACGGCGTTCGGATGCGCCGGTTACGATATGAAGTCAACAGTAACACTTTTAACCCCGTCGTTTGAGGGACAATGTTTCTCCTTCAATGGCCGGGGTTTGTTGTATTCTATTGGCTGATAGCTCCCTTTTTTGCGTGTTCCCATGCCTCCCTGCCTTCATTAGTGAAAAACGAATAACTGCCCCGATACCGGGGTAGGGAGGTTGTATGTATGACGCCGTTAACAATTGGTCTGGCGGTGGCGGGTTTCGTCGCCGGAATACTTGTGGGGGCGGCACTGATCTTTGTGCTGTCTCGAATACAGGCTGGTGGGTCTGTCAGTAAGGCGCGACGTGAGGCTGCGCAAGTCCTTTCGGATGCGGAGCGTGAAGCCGCGTCCATTGTCAAGGAAGGAAAGACAAGTGTAAAAGAACTTGAAATCAATCTTCGCGCCAAGTTGGAGGGCGAAGGACGGGAACTGCGTAAGGAAATAGGCGCCCTCGAAAAGCGCATTGCCGCCAAAGAGGAAACCGTGGACAGACGCGCCCAAGCGCTGGATAAAACCGCATTGGACTTGAGTGCCCAGGAACGTGCCTTGGTGTCCCGTGAAAAGGAAACAGAGAAGGAGCATAACCGCCTGACAGCATTGATAAAAGACCAGATGGTCAAGTTGGAAGGCATTGCCGGGCTGACAGCAGATCAGGCACGCAAGGAACTTTATGTGCGCTTGGAAACCGAAGTAAAACGGGATTGTGCTCTTGAACTGAAGCGTGTGGAAGAGGAACTGCGCGAAAACGCAGAAAAGAAGGCACGTTGGATTATAGGCGAAGCGCTGCAGCGGTGTGCGGCAGACCATGTCGCCGAAAGTACCGTTTCGGTGGTGCCCCTTCCCAATGATGAAATGAAGGGACGTATTATCGGTCGTGAAGGCCGTAATATTCGTGCATTGGAAAGTGCCACCGGCATCAATGTCATCATTGATGATACCCCGGAGGCCGTGGTCTTGTCTGGCTTCGATCCGGTTCGTCGTGAAACCGCGCGTATTGTTCTGGAACGGTTGATCGAAGACGGCCGTATTCATCCTGCCCGTATTGAGGAAATGGTGGAGAAGGTCAGTCAGGAAATGAACCAGTCCATTCGTGAACGCGGTGAGCAGGCATGTCTCGAAGCCGATGTGCATGGGTTGCACCCTGAAATCGTAAAACTGGTGGGCCGCCTGAGTTTCCGTACCTCCTACGGACAGAATGTGCTGCGTCATTCGCTGGAAGTGTGTCACCTGGCGGGCATTATGGCTGCGGAACTTGGCGAAAATATTCAGGAAGCAAAACGCGCTGGGCTTATCCACGACATCGGCAAGGCGTTAACCCATGAAGTAGAAGGGTCGCATGCGGTGCTGGGTCATGATTTGTGCCGGCGTTATGGCGAGAAAGAGAACATTGCCAATGCGGCGGGCGCCCATCACGGTGAAATGCCTATGAACTCGCTGGTGTCCGTGCTGGTACAGGCTGCGGATGCTATGTCGGCTGCCCGGCCCGGTGCGCGCAGTGAAATGCTTCAGCATTACATCAAGCGGCTAGAACAACTCGAGAACCTGGTGGACGAATTTCCCGGTGTTGAAAAGTCGTACGCCATTCAAGCAGGACGCGAAGTGCGCGTTGTAGTGCAGCCAGACAAGGTGAGCGACGCAGAAGCCGCCCAGATGTCCCGCGACCTTGCCCGCAAGGTGGAGACGGAAATGACCTATCCCGGTCAGATTCGTATCACGGTTGTGCGTGAAACGCGTGCCGTGGAAACCGCAAAATAAG
>CAZBNU010000081.1:0-9230 GCA_964493075.1 uncultured Nitrospirales bacterium
AGCGGGAATCTTCTTCCGCAACAGCCGTCCGTACCAGACAGACAAGCGACAACAGGAATGTTACGAATAACATGATCTTCATATTGACTTTTCCTTCTCAATTTTGTTTTTGCGCAATATTGCATGTTGCTTCTGGCAAACTCATTATACACAAATCCAAATCGTCTAAAGATATTGATTTTTATGCATTGTGTTTTATAGCAGTTACGAGACGCTTTTTTAGCAGGAACGAGCAATCTGGGATTGCACGAAGGTCTTTATGGTATTTGATTCTAAGTACGAAAGATGCCGGGTCAAAATCCTGCTGTGTTACAGCAATGGGTTCCGCATTCGCTTTAACCACCGTCACTATACCCTGTTGCTCCAATATTCCGGGTGTTTATGCAGATGCATAATGGCAATCAGAAATATATGATCCTCTTCCACGGAATACAACAAGCCAAAAGGAAATCTATGGACCAAGGAACGTCTTACCTCATCCCTTAACTTGGGCCAAGCCTCCGGAAAATCCAAAGCGCGTTGAATTGCATCATGAACTTCAAGCGCAAAATCATATCCGAGATTTACTTGCCGTTCCTCGTAATATGTAATCGCCTCCAGGAATTCTTTTTCGGCATCCGGATGAAAAATAACCTTCATTTTTCAAATCTTTTCCACACACGCTCGAAAACCTGGTCTGCAGGTATGCCCTCAACAGCGCCTGACCGCAGTTGCTCCAGTCTTTTCTCAGCCAAAGCCCCCCATTCTTCGTCTATGCTGGAACAAGGCGTATTAAGGCTTTTTAAAAGGAAATCAACCATTAACGCCCGTGCCTCAACAGGCATAGACACAGCCTCTTCAATCAGTTCTTTTGCTGTCATATCATGCACCTTTACAAAAAAGCAACATAAAGCAAATCATCTTCTTGTATTATAGCATGATATGGCGCATATATCTTGGCGTATTTTGGGTAGCCAATCTGCGACAGCCCCCTCCAACGACAATTACATAGATGGCGGCTGGGAAATGTGGGGCATTGTCTATGATAAAAAGATTCCCACCTTGCCGGGATATGCCGACCTCTATATCCCCGGAATTCCTTTCAGCGAGTAAAGGTTTAGTCAAAGCACCAAGGGATAATAGTTTAGTAGAGATGATCACTTAATTGCTTGTATGTACAACAGATGCCAAGTCAAAATCCTGCTGTGTTACAGTATCATCTTCGGTCTGTACCACAGCTGACTGCGGTTCAAGGTACTGGCCTGAGTAGGACTGTGGGCGAACCTCGAGTTCTATGCTTCCTGCTGGTATCCCTGCAAGTTGATAGTAACCAGTTTCATCGGTAAGGGTTCTGAAATATTCAACATCACCATTTGAAAGCGGATAAACAACCCATACCTGACAGTATTTTGGAGGAAACCCATCTAAAAGCACAACACCTTCCACGAAACTGCCATAGGTTGTGAAGTCGAAATCTGCTCTCGTTCGTTGGCTTTGCTCAAGCGCTATAACACGTTCAATCCACCGTTCGGTATTCTTGGGTGAATAAGTACCATCGTGAACTTCCAAATCTGTGTGCGTCTTTACCATTCCGGGGGTTAGTCTGCTGATCTCATACCAGCCCGATGTTCCAGTCTTGTAAATTTCTTCTCGATCCACTGTTTGCCCCATCCCTTCAGGATATCTTGGTACCACGCGGGCTTCCTCCTTTCCCACCACCGGTACACCATCAATGGTTATAATACCTTCCATAACCGCCCCTTCCGTCAGTACGATGCGCACCCTGTCTTTCCATTCATCCACCTCGGTCCACCCGACAGCGTATTTGCTATGCCTGGCGGAAAGCACTGATACATTGGGTGAGATAAGATTAATTCTGAACTCACCATTATCTTTTGTCCAGACCCGAGCATCGGTAGATTTTTTCAAACCGTATACGGGAAATCCAACGAAAACTTCTGCATCAGCAACGGGGTTATCTGCCTCATCTACAACAACTCCAGTTATTTTTTTGGCGGCATTAAGACGAAGCACAACATTATCAGCCACTTCACCTGGTCCAAGGTTTTTCAGGTGCTTGACAGTAATAGCATAGCCTGGTGCGAGCGCTGTAACAGTAATATTCCCGTATCCAGAACCAGGCTTTACCGTGAACCAGCCATCGGGATCTTTCATTGAATCACGTCGACCGAAATAGCTCGTTATGTGCTCCATCTCATCTTCGTATGTTATCCAGGCAGCAACCTGAAACTCGTTAATTGGCTGATTTGTGGCGGAATCAACCACTTTTCCAGTAATATGCGGAAGCTCTATCAACATAAAATTCTGTTCACTTCCTGGTCTCACATCATGACGTTGATCATGCGCATAGTCATCATGATTAACACTAAGATCCATGGAATTGTCTTCCATATCTGGGATACAGTCTACGATGTACTTGCCGCGCTCATCAGACTGTGATATTTCAAATTCTCCAGAACGCATTCTAACCTCCACATTTGTAAAACGTGCGGATATCCTTACACCTGTGATCGGTTTACCCTCCGTATCCGTCACGGTACCGGAAATGGTCAACCCTTGCTGCCAGACAAGTTGTATGTCGCGTTTGTGTTCGCCCCGGTTTAAGGTTATGGGATCACAAGCCTGGGTGCTATGCCATGTGATGTTGATGTCGTAAGTATTAGGAGGTAAGTCTACCAGTTTAAATGCACCATGATTGTCGGTCTTGGCCTCAGCTAAATCTTCTCGATAGCTCATGGAATAACTGTTAGCAGTTAATTTTGTTATTTTAGTTTTACTACCAATCCCAATGCTTTCATTATCTTGAATATATGCGCGTACACGTACCCCTTCTATTGCTTTTCCTTTTGTGTCTAGGACTACGCCCTCTATAGTCCCCAAGTCTTCTGAAGCAAGGGCCTCCTGACCAAGCCTTTTCTGGATATTGTTCCAAATATCTCCGAATGTAGACGAATTTTCCGTATTGTCCTTTGGAGGAATGGTAGCGCCCAAATCAGTAGAACCTTCCGCCGTCTTCTCCGCTATAAGATAGGGCGTTTCTTTTTCTTCATTAGCCTCTTTTCCGGTATCGAACTTGCCCCAAAGTATCGTCGTTGCTGCAACGGTGCATACAACAAGGGTTAGAACGGTTGCCAAAACACCCTTTGCTGTAACGAGTCCGCTTATCACGGTTGTTGTAACATTAGCCGTTCCAGCAATAGCGATTTTCCCTAGTGCTACCGAAAGCGTTGCGGGTAGTGTTTCTGCACCGGCTTCTACGAACATAGCGGCGAGAGCGGTTCCTGGTGCTACGATACCTTTTCGCTTAAGGTTCTTACGTATCAGTTCTACACCATGTTGAACACGATTTGCGACAGTGCTGCGAGGGAGCTCGGTCAATTTCGCAATTGAATCATAGGTTTGCCCTTCAAAATAGTGACGAATCAGCGGCTCTCTCACACGATCCGGAAGGGATACTATGGCTTCATCAATAAATTCCTTAATATCATTCCATTCTGGCTCTGTTCCCTCTCTAATTGGCTGAAGGGCCTTTTCACGGTTGCTGCGACTGTTATCTTTCCGGAGTTTGTCAATGGACCTATTGGTAGCGACCCTGTGTAACCATCCACCCAAGGAACGGACTGGCTTTCGTTGACATGCAAGTTGCAGAAAGCACTCCTGTGCAATGTCCTCGGCCTCGGTAGCGTTACCAAGCACTCTCTTACAAGTTCCGTAGACCATAGAACCATGACGTCCAACAATTTCTGCGAAGGCATCGGCATTACGTTCCCTGATCCAGCTCTCAAGTAAATTGTTTTCTTTGGCTTCCATATCTCTCTCCATTCTTTCCAATGATAATCTATGTCCTAATGACGAAGCCAGAATGGATTTGTACCAAAAAATGTGATGGATATTGCCCCGTGCGTCTTCTCGCTTTTACGGCCAGGATAGCGCGTTAATCTCCAACACACTATGGTTGCCGCATTTATAGATGCGCGCCGAAGAATAGCGCCGGTGTTCCGGCATGTCCACATACCCCCCAACGCACCGGGTTGTTATGGATATACACAATCTGATGCCACATCTACGTTGTTGGCATATTTTTGTAGCCAAACGATGGTGGGTTTCGCATTCCCTTCACCCACCCTATCCACTGTGTTATAATTTATATTGTACATTACAGGAGTGAAAGCAATGACATACAAAGGACATGTCCAAAACGGGGCGATTGTGCTGGATGAACCAACACGCCTTCCGGAAGGCGCTCCCGTCAAAATTGAATTGGCAATAAAACTGCCGGATTCAAGCGAGGATAAAGGCCTCTCTTTTGGCGAGCGTTATGCCGAGGTGTTAGGGAAAGCGCGCAGTCTGCCCGAAGATGCCGCTGAGAACCATGACCATTACCTGTATGGTGTCGCAAAACGATGAACACGGTTTTCGCGGATACGGCTTTCTATATTGCATTTGCCAACCCCAGGGATCGTTGGCATGAAATGGCGGTTGAGGTGGCATTCGACTGGCGAGGACAGATAGTAACCACGGACTACGTTCTCGTTGAATTCGGCAACCACTTGTGTCATCCATCCGACCGCGGGATTTTCCTGCGTATGGTAGAGGTGATGCGACAGGACGAGAATACGAAGATCATCCCAGCGTCATCTGAACTTCTCCAGTCAGGCTTGCAGTTGTTTGGGAACCGCGCAGATAAACATTGGTCGTTGACCGACTGCATTTCCTTTGCTCTTATGCGAGAAACGGGTATCACCGATGCATTAACCTGCGACCGTCATTTTGAGCAGGCAGGCTTCCGGGCAATGTTGATCCAATAAGACCTATCTTGAACTCGATACTACAACGCCTTTCCGTTAAATACCACGTTAATCCCTTCCAATTCCTTGTTCGGTGCAAATTGAAGCGTAACCCCTTCCGGACCTTTTGCCTGGATGGTCATGGTGTCTTTTTTCAGTTTCCACTCGACTGTTACAGGGCCGTTTGTGGTGGCGGTGGCGCCTTTGGCCCAGGTCAGGCCGCTGGGACGCGGACTCACGGTGACGGCTTTCCCGCCGGCTTCGGTGGGCACGATGCCCAGCACAATCCGGTTCAGGAAGTGAATGGGCGCTGAAGACCATGCATGACAATGGCTGCGCGTCGGGAACCCGGCGTGACCGGTAGTACCCGTCGGGAATTGTTCCCATACGGTTGTAGCGTCAATCTCCAGCATGGGCAGGTAACTGTCGTAGATAGACTGCATAATCCGGTCATGATAGCCCAGTTTCTCCAGGGCTTCATATAGATAAAGGATTGCAAAGGGCGCACCGACTTGGGTCATATCGTCCGGCGGGTTCAGGACATTGTTTATGGCATCCGCTTTGTACTGTTCCGGAATGATGTCATAATTCAATGCCAGAAAGCTCGTGTGCATGGAGGTTCTGTTGCTGACGCTGCCGTCATTGTGGATACTGTCCGGATAGGACTTTTTCTCTTCATCCCACAAGCCATTGAGCCCGTTTACCAGCTTCGTGCGGTATTGCTGCAGCCATTGAACATCCTTGCCCAGCACCTCGGCGCTCTTCAGTGCCGCATCCACAGCGCCCACAGCCAGCATGCTGCAATGGAGCACCGTGTTCGGTCCCTGGTCAATGCCGCTCCAGTCGAACATATTCCAGAAGGGACCGCTGAACAGGCCGCGCTCATCGCTGAATGAGGCCGCGCCTTCGAGGTTCTTCATTACCCACGGCCAGGTTGCTTCGAGGAACGCCTTGTCGCCCGTGTACCAGTAGTAATCCCACACGGAGATTCCCCACAGGAAACTCCACGCCGGGAGCAGTGTTTCCCAGGTGCTTGGCACCTGACACAGGATCATGGGATACTGTTCCAAACTTTCTCCCGCCAGCCGTACACAGCGTTTGGCAATGTCCTCTGCACCGAAAGCGGTGAATCCGAATACGGCTTCATTCCGCGCATCGCCCACCCACAGGGTTTGTTCATAGAGCGGACAATCGGTAAAGGTGTCTTCCATGCAGAGTTTGAGCGTTCGTGCCGAGATTTCCCAAATCTTATCAAGTCGCTCATCACTGCAGGCAAAAGAACCCATCGGCTCAACCGGGTAGGTGGATTCAATCAACTGGAATTGTTTGATCGTCACCGGTTTGGTTTGGTTGCGCAGGGTGATAAAGATATGCCGCTGGGAACGGCGCTTCAGCGAGGTGAAGGTATTCATCCCCTCCTTACAGATATAGCGCATGTCATTTTGGTACCGGTCCGTGTGCTGCACCGTTCCGTCTTCCTTGATATATTCCACACCGGCAATATCAACCACCAGCCCCGCTTCCGCCTCCACCTCAAAGGCGTAATACCCGCAGTTCTGTTCGCCCAAATCGTAGAGCAGTTCAATGTCCCCTGCTTCGTTCGGCTGCACCACCGTCACGCCGTCCGCCTTCACGAGGGCTTCGGGATTTTCAACCTCGGCTTTCGCCCCGTCAATGGGCTTGCGCGCCATAAACTGCCAGTGAACGGCATCCATGACCTCATCTGCTGACGACAACACATGAATTTGTTGATCGAATACTTTGTTGAACGATGTCGCATCCACGACGTTGCGTTCAATGTCGCGAACCCCTTTCATGAGATCATTATCAATCCGCTGTTTTTCTTCGTCTGCCATAAGCCCCCATTCGAAGTCGGCATACCTATACTGGGGCACGTCAAAGGGCACAAAGCACCAGGGATTCTCTTTGTTTCCATCCACCGGACTGTACAGCGTATAGCCTTCCGTTTCCTTGAAAAGGATCGTCGCATCCACCCGCCAGTGGCTCGTGCGATGGTCCATAAAAGCAAAGAGAAAATGTTTGCCCGCCTCCAGTTGGAACCGGTTCTGCCGCCCTGTTTTCCCGTCAATCGTGAAACGCAAGTCGGTTGATTCCAGTGTCAGGTCCATTGCTTCCTTGCAGTCAATGAGGGTCGCAAACGCACTGGCCATGGAATTGCGGTTATTCGCTTTCACCACCATGTCCGGGTAGAGCAGCCGCGCGATATTAAAGACATAGCCCCGCCATGCTTTATCCACGACGGTCGCCCCTTGAAAGGCTTTGAACGCAAACGGCTTTTTGGTTAGCAGCGCCACATCCCGCGGCATCAGCCCCTGCCAGGGGCCTTCATGCGTGCCATATCGCACCACCGCCGGATGAAACGCAACGCCCGCTTCGCGCCGTGCATCATAAATTTCATAGGGCCCCATCTGAACCGACAGTTTCGGCGTATTCGACATCCACCCTTCCGCCTTTGCCACTTCCCAGGAATCGTCGGTAACAATCGTGGTGGTTTTTCCAGCAGCATCCAGCGCGTCCAGCTGCACCAGCAAGCCCGGTTCCTGCGGCACCTGATGGAACGTGCCCGTACCGAAGAACTTGGCAATGACCCGAATCTCATTTTCCCCGGCCTTCAAATACGGTGTTGCATCAATGACGTCATACTGATAATGATTCGGCCAGCTCCGGCACGGCCCATCATTCACCCACTGTTCATTTACAAACAGCCGGTATTCCGTATCCGCTGTAATGCGTATCACCGCTTTCTCAACCGCAGGAAGTTCAAAATGTTTCCTGGCAATAATGGTATCGTTATAGGGTCGCGTTTGTGAACAATCCCGCCATATCCAATTCGCTTTGAGAGGTGTATTGTTAATGTCCTGTGCCACGGCTTGAACACCACTGCACAGCAACGCGCCCATCACGAATAAGCACCACGTATGTTGACTGATCATTTGAGATTATCCCTTTCTTCTATTTGACTAACACGAGCCTTGCCTGGAACCCAAAACAACATCATCAGCCCCGTCATTGCGAGGCACAAGCAATCTCGTTAACAGACAGACCATCGCGTAACATCAGATTACTTCGTGCCTGCTAAGAAAGTGCTTCATAACATGTACATAAGAAATAAAATAAGAAATCATATAAACAAACTGTAGCGCTTCGGAGGGGGGACATTCCTGTCCCCCGACTTGCACAAGACCGCCTTCGGTATTTGAAGTTTCGGGGGACAGGAATGTCCCCCCTCCGAATCACAAAAAATCTTTCTTCAGCGAATCGTCGCCAACAGCGTTTAAGGCTTGCAATGACAGTGATGGTAACTTTTGTGTTAATTTAGCCTCTTGTTTTTTATTGCGGTTCCACACCGATAGTCACTAACGAGAGCCTTGCCCGCAACCAGACTTCTCGTATGTTTTTTTCTTCTTCATAATCGCTAAAATCCCCCTTTTCAATTCCTTCTCAACAACTGTCCGGGCAGCGGATCGGGGTTGAAGGTGTTGCCATCCACTACATGTTTCCCGTTGATGAAGACGTGTTCGATGCCGTCCGGGAAATGGGTCGGATCCGTGAAACATGCCTTGGTGCCGATGGTATTGAAATCAAACACCACCACATCGGCGTAGCCTTTTTCCACGATATGGCCGCGGTCGCGCAGGTTGAAATGTTCCGCTGCGAGGCCGCTCACTTTATGGATGGCCTTTTCCAGGGGCAGCAGTTTTTTCTCGCGCACGTAACGGGACAGGTAGCGCGGATAGCAACCGTAGAACAGCTGGCTTGGCTTGCCGCCGCCCATGAGAATGGAGTCAGTGGAAATCATGACATCGGGATGGGCCAGTCCGGCGAAGGAACTGCGTTCGGTAAACGCGTCGTCCGGTTCCGCCATGCTTTCAAACACAAGCACATGCCCGTTTTCTTCAATCAACAGATCGCATACGGCATCAAGAGGATGCACGCCCCGTTCCTTTGCGATTTCGGTAATGCTCATGCCTTCCAGCCGCTTGTTCTTGTCCGATGCGACCGACATGATGCGCGCACAGCCCCAGCCCATAAGCCGGAACAGGTTAAGCGTCCACGCGTCCGGCCCGGTGTGGGGCCATTTCATTTTGCCGTGTTCGATACTGTGCAGGATGCGCTTGCGCTGTTCGGGGCTTTGCAGCCGTTCCAGTACTTCCTCCACGGTGCCCGCCACGGACCACGGCGGGAAGAAGGCAAGTACATGGGTGAACCCGGTGGTGGTGGGCATGATGTCCGCACTCACCGCTACGCCGCGCTTGCGCGCATTGGCAACGCGCTTGAGCTGCCCCGCCATATAGCCGTCCAGCGGGATGGGCGGCACCCAGTGCTTCGACAGGCGCGCCATGCCCCGCACAATTTTCTGGAACATGGGCCCGAATACGCCGTAATCCGGTACCCAGAACAAGTGGGATAGCTGCGTCCGTA
>CAZBNU010000081.1:9330-11115 GCA_964493075.1 uncultured Nitrospirales bacterium
AAATCAATCTGGGTGAAGATATTGATGTAGGTCTGTACGGCGTCGCGGTGTTCCTTGCCCAGCGGCGCCATCGCCATGCCGCAGTTGCCGCCCACAAAGGTGGTGATGCCCTGCCGTACCAGCGGCTCCAGCAGTTGGGTGCTGTTCTCGCGATAAAGCGACAGGTCGGCATGAGAATGGGGGTCCACGAATCCGGGACAGATGTGTTTGCCCGTAGCGTCAATCTCCACTGCTGCCGTCGCGCCATTCGCCTTCCCCACCAGAGTAACGCGGTCGCCCTCAATGCCCACATCCGCCTTGAATGCCGGTTTACCTGTACCGTCCACGACGGTTCCGTTGCGCATCAATACATCGAACATGGTTTGGTCCTTTCGGTTTGCGGCAGCCTCAACGCTGCAATTTCCAGTATAACATATACAGGGCGAAGGCAATTATTGATCAGTTAGCGCTTATGCTTCTTCCTGGGAACGCCGGCGAGGACGCCAGCGTTCCCAGGAAGAAACGCCTTTTCCGGTGTTCAGGGCGGCGAGACGCTGGAGACGACATGTCGAACGGCTTCGACGCAGGACAGACCTTTCGCGACAAACTCCGGTTTCAGTATAAGGCGATGTTCGAGGCAAGGCAAAGTCATGGCCTGTACGTCTTCAGCGGTGACGGCGTCACGGGAATGTAGTGCGGCATGCACTCGGCTGGACAGCATCAGGGCCTGGGTTGCCCGCGGGCCAGCACCGATTTTGATGGCGCTATGGTTGCGGGTGATGCGGACGAGTTCCACCGCGTACCGTTGGATCGGTTCCGGCACGGCAATCCCCTCCAGTGCCGTGCGCATTTGCAGCAACCGATCCTCCGTGATTACCGGTTGCACCACGCCCTGTTCCAGCAATGTTTCTGGCGCTTCGCAGGTCAGGGTACGCATGGCAAGAGAACGCTCTTCGGTTTCATCAGGGTAGCCCATGTGGATTTTCAGCAGAAACCGGTCCTTTTGCGCCTCAGGCAGCGGAAAGGTCCCTGCGGATTCAATGTCGTTTTGTGTGGCAAAAACAGCGAAGGCGGGTGGCAGGGTATGGGTGTGTCGGTCAATGGTTACCTGTCGTTCCTGCATGGCCTGAAGCAGCGCAGCCTGTGTGATGGCAGGGGCCCGGTTGATTTCATCGGCAATCAGAAAGGAGGTGAAAATAGGGCCTTTGATAAGATTGAAACTGCCCGTCTTCGGATTAAACACGTTGGCGCCAATAATGTCGGAGGGGGTGGTGTCATGGGTGAACTGCACCCGTTGAAAGTCGCATCCCAGCAACTGTGCCAGCGTACGCACCAGCAAGGTCTTGGCCACACCGGGTACGCCTTCTATCAGCGCGTGACGGCCCGCCAGTATGGTGATCAACGCATAGTCCAGCGCTGCTGTCTGACCGATAATGACTTTGCGGGCTTCCTGTCGGATTTCGTCAAGTAGCACATGGATTTTCGGACTGTTTTTATTCAAGAAACGACCTCCTTTTGCGCCGTGTCTGTATTGTACACCGAACGGTGCAGCAGGACAAATCAAAAAGAAAGGTGTGCTATGTTGCGAAGAGAGGTCTTTTTCCATTAGTGTATACGGGAGGTATTCAGCATTATGGTAGAACCCGAACATATCAGTTTGCTGCGGCAGGGCGTGCGTGCCTGGAATTCCTGGCGGGGTCCGAGCAATTACGTGAAGGTGGACCTTAAGGGTGTAAATCTTGAGCGCATGTCGCTGTCCGGCGTAAATCTCGAAGGCGTTTCCCTGAAAGGGGCGCGTCTGGCGGG
>CAZBNU010000081.1:11215-16467 GCA_964493075.1 uncultured Nitrospirales bacterium
GCCTTGTTGAGTAACGTCAGTTTTTCTGGATCGGATTTACGCCACATTGAATTGCGGAAGGCGTCGCTGGTGGGCGCGGACTTTCAGAATGCCGACCTGCGCGGCGCAATACTCGTGGGTACCAAACTGGAGGGCGCCAATTTCACAGGCGCGAAGTTGGAGGACGTTAATCTCAGCGAGGCAGACCTTTCCCGTGCGTGTCTTGACAGCGCCTCCCTGCCAGGGTGCGATCTACGCAAGACTCGTTTGTCTGGGGCTCATTTCGAAAATACCAATCTCAGCGGCGCGTTGATCGAAGGAGGGCAACTGTCAAAGTGTTGTCTGGTGAAGGCGGATTTAAGCAACGCCAACCTGATGAATGTGGAACTGTCAGAGGCCGACTTGACCAAGGCAAATTTGCGCAAGACCGTCCTTAAAAATGCAAAGATGGCGCACGCTGTGTTGTCCCACGCCGATGCCCGGGAAGCGGATTTTGAGAATGCGGATATGGTTGCTGCCAATCTGGTTCATGTTCACCTTGATAATGCACTGCTGGAAGGGGCTGATCTGGTGGCTGCCGATTTGCATCACAGCAAGGGGTGGGATACCGCTGCCATAGCGGGCGTGAATCTTACGGGTGCGCTTCATTCACCCCAACACCTGCCCCAGCAGGCAAAGGAGCGTGGTGCGTTGATGGAAACGCCGGTGACTATTTTGCGTCATGGTGTAGGCGTTTGGAACGCCTGGCGTCAGGCCAGCGGCATGTTAAAGATCAACCTGCAGGGCGTGGACCTTTCCTGGTTGGCCCTGCTTAACGCGGACTTCAGCCGGGTGAATCTTCACGAGTGCGACATGACTGCGTGCAACCTGCACGGCGTGGATTTAACGGGGACGTGTCTGACCTGTGCGAAACTTGTGGAGGCGAAACTTGTCGGCGCGATTGTCAATGAAACAGATTTGCGACGCGCTGATTTGCGTCGTGCCGACCTGCGTGGCCTTGATTTCAACAGGGTCATGCTGCAGGAAGCGATTTGCGCGGGGGCATTAATGACCCGTGCGGATTTGCGCGGTGTTGATTTGTCCGGCGCGGACTTTCGCGGCGCGGAAATGGCAGAAGCCAACTTCTGCGACGCCAATATTGTGGGCGCGCAGTTCAGCGGCGCCATCTTGCGGGGCGCGGATTTTTCAGGACAGGATCTGCGGGATATGGATTTGCGTGGTGCCGATTTGTCAGGCGCTATACTGCAGAATGCCAACCTCGAAAATGCCGACCTGCGCGACGCCCTGCTATGCGGCGCATTGCTCAAGGGCGCCAACCTTGACAAGGCACAGTTGAAAGGCGCCAACCTGGAAGGCGTGGCGTTGCCGATGCGCAACCGTGTTTCGCTGTGGATGCCCAAAAAGCGAACGTAGCCCAGAGATTTAACACAAAGATACGAGTTAGCCGACCTTCATTTGTGTATTTGCTCGCATTTCAAAGGCGTAATCTAGCAATGGAGCGATGCTGCTTCATTTCTTTCTCGGGGGACGGTTCATCAACTGTTCAATCTCTTCGGCTACAGCCTCCGGTTGCCCCTGCTGAACCAGATAGGCATGCTCGTTGTCCGGTGTTTCCCGCCAGACATTTATCCCGTCATCACCAATACTGTTTACACCCTGCACAACCATATCCCAATAAGGATCGGCACCGCGTACCGCAAAGAGCACCGCTGTCTGGTCCCAACTTTGGCGGCTATTCTGTTTGATGCCTGCAAAATAGAGTCTGTATGCCCGTGCCACGGGATTGTCATCGTTTTGCTTAATCAATTCGGTGCCCGTGTGAATGGCGTTGCCAATCTCGTGGCCGCTGAACACTACGGGCAGCGGCCACAAGGCAACGGTCTTTGCCGTATATGCCGCACCGCCGTGGGTGCAGAAATTTGCTTCGGGCTTGTGTTCGGTGTTTGGGTAGTGACCTCCCATGCAGACCCAGTGCACGGCTTTTTGTTTTACCAGCGTCATGCCATCCAGATCGCTGATGTTGTCCGCGGGTGACGCCAGCAGATCATGGAGCGACTTCAGGCGACCCACGGTGACGATGGTCACGGTGCGGTCAGGTTGCGCGGCGAGGAGTTGTCGATAAACGCTAACTGCTGGCGGTGCATCAGCTTTGGTGATTACATCATGGCCGTAGCGTGTAGTATCAGTTGCTATAGTTTCCAGATAGTGGCTTTCCGCCCGGCCGTAAGCGCTCTGTTCTGCACCCAGAGGCAGGTCGCCCCGTCCGTAATAGGTGTTGATGGCGTCAATACATCCGGCAACATAGGGGTTGCCGCCATAGCTCGCGATGCAGCCCAATACCTCCACCTCGCCTTGGTCTGCAAGGGCGTGCAGCACCGCAAGTGCGCCGCAATCGTCGCAGTCGCCTGTCATGTCGGTGTCAAAGATAATTTTCGGCATTTCTGCCGCCGGGGGCAATGCCAGAACTACAATCAGCATAATACGTAGTGCGCAGTGCATGGTGTTCTGTTACTCCTTTTTCCCGCCGAAGTCAGGGTTTGGCACCGGTAGTTGGGCGTTCGTTTCCTTCAGCCAGTTTTCCAGCAGTCCGCGCAGTTCTGCGGCCTTTTCCGGCCTTACTGCTGCCAAGTTATGTTCCTCACTCAGGTCATCGGCCAGATTGTAGAGTTCTACCCGGTCGTCTTCAAAGAACAGCAGCAGTTTCCAGTCCCCTTTGCGCACGGCGCTTACTGGTGTCGTGGTTGTATAGTAGTGTGGGTAGTGCCAGAAGAGCGCGTCACGGTCAAGTTCGGCATCGGGATTCTTTACAAGGGACGCAAAATTCACGCCGTCCATGGCGGCATTCTGATCCGGGTCGCCCTTTGCCTGTGCCATTTCGAGCAGCGTGGGGTAGAGGTCAATGGAGGAAACGGGGACATTGCAGACGCTTCCTGCTGCACTCACGCCGGGCCAGCGCACCAGTAGAGGTTCCCGAATGCCGCCTTCGTAGAGGCAGCCTTTTCCGGAACGCAGCGGGGTATTGTCAGTGACCTGCATCTTCTGGATTCTATCTTCGTTAATGAAACCGCCGTTGTCGGAGTAGAAGATCACCACCGTATTGTCTGTGATGCCGAGCGTGTCAAGTTGTTCCATGAGCCGCCCGACATTTTCATCAACGCTGTGCACCATCGCCGCATAGACGGGGTTTTGATGGTTCATTTCTGGCGTAATTTTCTTTTCGTAATAAGCGACCACATCTTCCTTGGCCTGCATAGGCGTATGCACGGAATGGTAGGCAAGGTGCATAAAGAAGGGACGATCATGAACCGTGTCAATGATGCGCATAGCTTCATCGGTAAGCCGGTCTGTGAGGTATTCGCCGGGTTCGCCCAGCTCCAGCCCCGGCACATACCGGAAATCGCCAAAGCGGTCATCACCGGTGTAGGGGTAGAAGAACGTGTTGGGCGCGCCCCACACAGTGGCCCCGATGTCCGCGTCAAAACCGTGGGTTTGCGGGTAGTGCTCCGCGTCACCCAGGTGCCATTTGCCGACGTGGGCGGTGTAATACCCGGCATCACGTAGCGCCTCGGCCAGGGTTATTTCGTCATGTTGCAGGTTTTCTTCCGTACGGGGCGGAATGACTTTTCTGTTCATGGGCGGGTTCTGGGAACTCTCTCGCCATACCGTCATCTGTAGGCGTGCCGGGTACTTGCCCGTCATGATGGACGCGCGGGTAGGGGTACATACCGGGCTGGCGGCGTAGGCGTCGGTGAAGCGTACGCTCTGGCTTGCGAGCCGGTCAATGTTGGGCGTTTCGTGGAGGTCCGCACCGTAACAGGCCAGGTCTGCCCAGCCCAGGTCGTCCACCAGGATAAACAGAAAGTTGGGTTTGCGGTTAGTTGCTGCTATAGCGCCGGACGCCAGCGTCATGGCGCCCAGCCCCGTCCATTTCAAAAAATCGCGGCGACTTACGGTGTTTTGTTTCATGTCTTTCTCCCTGCAGTCCCTATAACAGTTTTACCGCGTTTTGCGCGGCTTCGAGGGTGCGGTCAATGATTTCGTTTGAATGGGTGCTGCTGATGAAGGCGGCTTCGAACTGGGACGGTGCCAGATACACGCCGTTGTCGAGCATGGCGTGGAACCACTTGGCGTAGCGACTGGTGTTTGAATGTTTGGCTTCTGCGAAATTGCGCACAGGCCCCTCCGCAAAGAACATGCAGGCCATGGTACCTACTTGAGTCTGACACACGGGAATACTGGCCTCTCTCATGATGCCGCCCAGTTCCCGGTTCAGCCGTGTCATGGCGGCAACCATACCCTCGAATACCCCAGGCTGTTCAATGACCCCGATGGTGGCGAGGCCTGCTGTCATGGCGACAGGATTTCCGGAGAGGGTGCCCGCCTGGTATACGGGGCCAACCGGCGCAAGATGCTGCATGATGTCGCGCCTCCCGCCATACGCGCCTACGGGCATGCCACCGCCGATCACCTTGCCCAGCGCGGTGATGTCCGGGGTTATGCCGTAATGCTGTTGTGCGCCCCCAAGAGAAACGCGGAATCCGCTCATCACCTCATCAAAGACAAGCAGCGCGCCATGTTCCTTCGTGACCGAACGAAGTCCTTCCAGATAGCCCGGTTCAGGCGGAATAACCCCCATGTTGCCTGCCACCGGTTCGATGATAATACAGGCAATATCTTCCCCATACCGTGCAAAAACTTCCCGGACAGCATCCAGATCATTATAGGGAACCACCAGGGTTGTATTGGTAATGGCTGCGGGAATACCGGGGCAATCCGGCAGGCCGAGGGTAGCCACACCGCTGCCTGCAGAGGCAAGCAGACTGTCCACATGGCCGTGATAGCAACCATCAACCTTGACCACCAGGTCGCGGCCGGTGAAGCCACGGGCGAGGCGTATGGCGCTCATGGTGGCTTCTGTGCCGCTGTTGACGAAGCGCATCTGATCGATACCAGGATAATGTTTCATCACCTTATGGGCAAGCAGCGTTTCCTTCTCCGTCGGAATGCCAAACCCAAAGCCCTTGTCAACCGCCTCTTTCACTGCGGCAACCACCTGCGGATGGGCATGACCCGCCGCAAGCGGCCCCCAGGACAGCACATAGTCAATCAACACATTGCCGTCTGCGTCCGTAATATGCGCACCGCTGCCGCTGCACGCAAAAAAAGGCGCACCGCCGACCCCTTTGAACGCCCGCACGGGACTGTTCACCCCACCCGGCAATACCTGTTGCGCTTCATTCCAGAGTTGTGTAGAGTTATCTTGTTTCATGATG
>CAZBNU010000082.1:0-16266 GCA_964493075.1 uncultured Nitrospirales bacterium
GCGTAGTGGAACAGATCGGTCACGTAGGCTTCGTGGTTCGGGCCAAACCAGCTCATCATTCCGATTTCGTAGTTCTGATTGTAATGCAGCCCCTCCCCCATTTCATGGTAATACTTGTCAGGGGACAGGTAACCAAGATAAGCGCCTGAGAAGCTTGTAACCCACAGGTTCGCGTTGCGTTCCCGCGCCCATTCCTGCCAGACAAGACTTGTCTCGCCGCTGAAATCGTTAGGCATGCCGACAAGAAACATGTCTCCGATTCGCGCCGCCTGCATGCGTCCTTTTTTCGGGACGCCCAGCACATTGAATGCAAAGGGTGAAAGCCGCCATTTAGGGGAGAGGATGCGCACCTGTGCAGGCGGTGGATCATAAATGGCGTCCAACGATGCAATATCCAGGGTTTCGTTAAATTCCAATGCTGGTGTTGCTTCCAGCAATCGTTCCGCCAATGCTACGCCCATCGCTTCAACACGCGCCCGCTGTTTGTTCAGCCATTCTTCCTTCGTCATTTTGCCTTCACGGACGAGCGTAGATTCCACATCATGCTCGAAGCCGAGTTCCTGTGCTTTCGTCCAAGGTTCCGGCACCGGCGGTCCTGGCGGGTTGGGACGCATGGAACCCATGGCACCGCCCATGAAAAGCAGCGTTGCACCCGACTTCTCCAGCACCGCCCGTTGAAACGCTCCCGCATAATCCCCGTTCAACTCCAGCATTTCTTGGCTGTAGGTGGTGCCGTGTGCGGAATACCGTGCAAGATAGAGACGTTCGCCGCCATCCACTTTTTCAACCGCCGCAACATTCAGCGTGGGGTCCACTGTGCCGTGGGTGCGCGTTCGGTTCAGAATGTATTCCGGAACTGCTACCGCGCCATGGGCGAACTTTGCCGATGTCATGGTGTTTACCGCCTCTTCAATCGCCCCGGCAAAACAGTCCACAAGAACATCAAGGTACTCGGGCTTGTACGGGCCGTACGATAACTCAGCAGCGAATCCCGGCGCCAGCCCACCCGGCCCGCAATGGGTGTGACTACTGGTGTACATGATGTTCCGGTTCGTGAGATTAACGCTTTTAGAAATACGCGCTTCCACTGCCTCCAACAGATTCGGCAACGTCTGCAGCATATCCGACCCGATAAGCACCACCGTGTCCGTGCCATCACTCAGCGCCAGCGCTTTCACGTAGAGCGGTTCCAGTATCCCCGTTGATTTTTTGTCATTGGCACGGCCACCATATCCTGCCATGGGATGGCCTGCCTCCGGCGTAATTTCACGCTGCGCCCAGCCCGCCTTCAGGTGCTGCACCTTCTCCCCCACTGTTGCTTTTGCAGCCTGTGTTTCGATGGCGGCCAGTGCTTTCGTAAAGTAGCGGGACTCTTTGTATATAGAATCCGAGTAAGGCGGCCAAGGGCCCACCAGTGTCACAAAACCGGCAACCGTCAGCAGACAAAATACCACCATACCCAGCACAATACGTCGAAGTATTTTCATCATAATAAATCTTACCTTTCTTTACTGACTGAAGCGAATAGCATCCCCCCAGCCCGAAAAGGAGCCGCTTTTGCTATATACACCAAGGGCATTCTATTATGTAGTGGCGTGAATAAACAAAATCACATACCCATTCAAAGGACATATTCATGAAAAAAGCAGGTATTATAACGCTTGTATTGGCGGTGGTTTATTTCGGCGTCATCCCCATGTTTTGGCCTACGCCAAAGGTAAGTATTGTCTATCCACCAAAATTGCGTATTGGTGACGACCTTATACTTACGGTAAAGATTTCCGCATGGCATGGACTGTTTGCAATTAAATCGGTTCGTTTTGTCCCTGATGTTCATGGGTCTACCGCGATAGATATTGACAATCCACTGCGTCCACTACTGCCCTATTCGACAGCGCCCACGCGCTATGGACGCGCCCATCAACTGATGCGTTTCACGCGGCCTGTAAACAGAACGATGCCAGTCTTGGTGGCATTGAGCGATAACGATGTAAAACAGAAACTAAACCGCGGTGAATTAACTGGAAAAATTGAGGTCTCTTATACCTGTGCAAGCTATTTGCTACGCACCCTTTCATCAAAAGAAATTACCGACTCCCAACCTTTTCATATCCAAGTGTTGGCAGCAAATTCCGGATCGTGATAGAATCAGTAAGATGACTTTAGAAGGTAGTCTTAATGGAGTTAAGACACGCCTGTCAAACATCAACAAGTAATGTAAACATCGGTTTTACTTACCTTTCAGGAGATGCTAAAATGCATACAAGCATGATATTGGTTCTTTGCGGTTGTTGCAGTTTGTCCGCTGTGGCGCAGATGCAGGCGGGTGTTGCCCGTGTCAGCATCACCCCGCTGGAGGAAAATATCCCGACGCAGCTGGGCGGCTACGGTGCGCGTGAAGGCAAGCCTGCAGAGGGCGTGCTGGATACGCTCTATGCCAAGGTGCTGCTTCTTCAGAAGGACAATCTCAAGGCGGCGGTCATCGGCATGGACACCTGCAGCGTTCCCGTCAACCTTGTGGAAGAAGCGTTGGCGGAAGCTGGTGTTGACGGCTTGACTGTTGACAATACCCTGATGTGCGCCAGCCATTCCCACACCGGTCTGGAAGGGTTTGCGCTGGACCGCCGCAACATCGCTGGCAACCCCAACATCGGCGTATTCTCCGAGGAGATGTTGAATTTCGTGGTGAAGCGCGTGGCAGCGGCACTACGCGAAGCCAGTGCCAATATGCAACCGGTCAAGGCGGCTTCGGGCGCAGTATCCCTGCCGGGCATGAACCGCAACCGCCGTGGCGCCGAATGCGTGGATGACGGAATGACTATGCTGCGGCTGGATACACTGGATGACACGCCGCTGGCGCTGCTGGTGAACTACACGGCACACGGCACGTTCGTGGATGAAACGAACATGCTGGCTTCCGGCGAATGGGCTGGGGAAATGCAGCGCGTGGTGGAGGATTTGGTCGGCGATAATGTGATGTGCCTCTATGCCAACGGCGCAGAGGGCGATTGTGCCCCTTCAGGCAGGGTGGGCGGCAGCAACTATGAACAAGCCTATAACTACGGACGAAAAGTAGGTATTGCCGCGGCGCGTCTGGCCCAGGAACTCACTCCTGTTGATGTTGCTGATTTTGCGGTGCAATGCAAATGGGCTGCTTTACCGGAGCGCAAGGGCGCGCCGGACTTCATCAAAATAGCTGGCGATGAATACGACGTTACTCAGGAACAGCTTGATTTGCTGCTGACCGTCATGTTCCCGGAAAGAGCGCCCCTGTATGTGCTGCGCATCAACGACTTTGTAATGTCCACGTTCCCTGGCGAACCCATCTGTGCCATTGGCACCGCAGTAAAGGCCAGCCTGCGGGAACAGGGCATCAAACATCCCTGTGTGGCATCCCTCACCACCGACCACATCGGCTATATCCTTACAGCCGATGAATATCACAAGAGCGGCTACGAGGTCACCGCATCCTTCTATGGCGACGGTCTGGGACAACTACTGCTGGATGAAGCAATTGCCCTTGGAAAATCCGTAGCGCAATAAAAGCAACCTTTTCAGAGCCAATTTTCCACAGCGAGTCCTGCGACGCGCCGAAATTCCCGTTCGTTGTTTGTAACAAGCGTTGTGCCTGATGCCAATGCATGGGCGGCAATCAGCAGGTCCATGGGGCCAATGGTCTTTCCTGCTTTTTCAAGGGTTGCGCGCAGCTGTCCATAGGCCGAAGCCGCGGCACAATCAAAGGGGAGCAGTTCCAGCGGTGCACAGAAACAATACAATGCCTGCTGATTCCGTGCCGGGAACGCACTTTTCCAAACGCCATGTTCCAGTTCAGAGAATGTGATGACAGACAACGCCACATCGCCTATCCTGCATTTCTTTATTCGTTTGACGGCATTCTCACCCCTCCCACGAATGATTTCGATACAGATATTGGTGTCCAGCATATAGCGCATCAGAGCGTCTTTCTGTCCTGATGCTCTTGCGGTTGTTGCCGCGCATCCAGAAAGTCTTCTGTGAACTGGTTGATGCTGTCGGCAAGAAGTTTCCACCCGCTCCCTTTGGGAAAAAGAATGACGGAGTCCCCGATTTTGGACACATATACCTCTTCCCCGATAAACTGGCAGTCTTTGGGCAACCGAACCGCCTGGCTGCGCCCATTCTTGAACACTTTTGCCGTATGCATAACAAAACTCCTTATGGTATATATCATAGTATATACCACAAGGAGCCTTTTCGTCAACTCAACAAAATATGATTTGTACGCTATTCGACCTGCAAGCTTTTTTTACCTGGCATCATCCTGCGGATACCAACGACAGACAGCAACAAGGCGATAACGCCCACAGCAACGATGCCGGAAACGGGCAGGCTACCTTCCGCAAGTACGAGCATTTCGAAGGGAACGCTTTCCATGATTTCCTTGCTTTCGTCTGTAACAATGATCTTGTACATGCCCGTATCCGCAAAGGTAACCGCTGGGATGAAGTAGGTATCGCTTTCTGCACCAACAATCAACACCTCATCCTTATACCATTCAAAGGTAGGCACACCGACGAGCACGGGAAGCATGGCAGTAAAGGTAGCAGGGTCGCCTTCCTCCACCCAGTGCCTGCCCATCACCCGTACGGTCTTGTCGGGAGCAGCGGCAATGGCCTTGATACAGACATTGGTATTTGCCTCTTGTCCGGTGATATCCATAAAATTAGTTCCGTACTGACTCACATAGCTTTGTCCCGTCGAGGCGGTCGGTCCTGCAATCAATGAAGGCATCTCAACTGGAATTGAGTAGACCTCATCGACGACAGGAATTTCGAATCTTACTTTCACGGAAAACTGTTGACCGGAGGTCACATTCATAGCAGAAGGTAGATCAACGAGATAATACCCGGCATTTTCAAACGTACCGGATATGGTGGTCACTGGATTATAAAAGTTCCCCCCTGAAATACCACTGTTATAGACCGTTATTTCATAGGCTGTATTGTCAGCAGTAGCATAGGTGCCCACAGCAATGATAGACTCATCGGCGGTTGCCGTAAACACATTGGCGGCATAGCCGAGCGTGTCCCATCCTGTAGTACCGGTGAGGCCGAGAGGGTCGTACTGGTATATGTTGCCATAAGCATCTGGCTCTTCAAGATCAATAAAAGCTGTACAGCGATGTACAGCAAGCGTATCGTAATAGGAAATATAAAAGAACCCGCTTTCTCCCCAGGAAGTGTCCCAGCTGTTTTTGCATATCCAGGCGCCTGCGCCCGGAGCAGCGGGAACGACCTTTGAATCATCCCAACCTACAACTGCCACCATGTGATTTTCATTCATTTGCGGCATTGTCGAATAGTAGGTATGTGTAGCGCTGTCATAATAAGGGGGAATATCATTCATGTACATCATGGTGGACAATGCACCATAAGTCATGATGGCATTTTGCACTTCCGTGCGATCAATGCCATCGTAGGTAAAAATAGGGGCGGCGGTTAAAAGTTTTTGTGGAGGAGGCGTTGGATCCAGCGGCACAGACGAAGAGGGAGTATAGGGGTCTTCACTTTCCAGAAGCGGTCCATCCCAGCGCGCTAAATACGCCGTAGCCATTTCGTTATTCCCGCCATAACAATGATCGAGAAGAAAACCGTGGTTATTCTTCATGTGGTTTTCGGATAAATCAAAAATTTCTGCCGTATTGATCCTCAACCACGATTCCAAGGCGGCACATGCCGCATGTGACCAGCAGGAACCGCATGAACCCTGGTTCTTCACCGAAGTAACACCGCCAGTGGTACGCAAATCATATTGTGCAGGCGGAACATCTTTTGACGGTGAAACCGTCAAATGCGACCAGTCTATAGAACTTGGTACATAACCATAGTTTGGCTCCCCGTCCTTGTTGCCAAGCCAGTTCAGCAGCGCAGGATTAACCGGCGCTTTTTCCGGCAACTGCGCATAAGCCAAGGGGGAAAGGAACATCAAGCCCATCAAAAGAAACGACGTCCACCCCTTATACACCATCCGCATTGTTATCATTTTCGGTCTCCTTCTTTATCATATTCATCCATATAAAAACAGGCGGGCATCCATGTTCCCGCCTTATTCTGCAAACCTGTAACTTAATTATACCATGAAAGAATACAACAGGTACGCTTGAAAATTGTATTGTAGCGGCTATTACATACATAGGAGCTGCCTGCGGCCAAGGTTCTTTCTGGCCTCGGTGGGGCAGCAAATGTGGATTCCGGTCTTTTATTTTCTGATAGTCATCTGAAACGACCATATCAACTGTGTCTTATCACCCGATTCCTATTCCAACTCCTCCAACATCAATTTCGGGTCAATGCTTATCGGGTCTACTTCGATGGCCTTGGTGAAGAATGCGCGCGCTTTTTCCTTGTCGCCGAGGCCAAGGTGGCCAAGTCCCTGCATGTAGTAGGAGGAGACGCGCAGGCTTTTGCGGCTGAGTTCGTGTTCGAGGCGGAACAGGCGTCCGGTGTGTTCTTCTTCGACTGTGGTGGTGATGTGACGGCCATCCTTCATGGGGTTCAACCGGTTTTCACCGTCGGTGATTAACTGCTGGAACATTGCATCCGATTCGGCCTTGTCCTTACCCAGTTCCACTGCGGCCAATGCTTTGAAATAGGAGAGTTCCGGGAAATCTCCTGCGCCCCAGCCTGTGCTGTGGGTGTAGTCCACCATGTTGGTGAAGTATTCTTTGGCCTTGATGTTGTCGCCAGCCAGTTTGCTGTTCAATCCCAGGTAATACCAGGCGATGCCGATCTTGCTGTTGCGTTCTGCTTCGAGGTTGGCGGGGAATTCCATGGCTTTTCGGAAGTAGGCTTCCGCGTCCGTGTAGTCGCCCTCCTGCATCAACTGGCGACCCCGCTGCAGGTGCGCGTCGAACCAGTAGACGTGTGGATTGAAAGTGGCGCCTTCCTTGATGTGGTACTGCATGTTTTGCAAGAGGCTGATGGCCTTGTCGTAGTGTTTGTTGTAGATGTTCAGTTTTACCTGCATGAGTTGGATGTCAATGATGTCCTTGCCCATATCACCGTATTCTGCAAGGAATGCCGCAAGTTCGTCGGCGGTCAGGCTGGCATAGGACATGTACAGGTCCGCTTCGGAGAAATAGCGCGGTTCCGTGGGGTCCAGTGAAATGGCGTGCATGATGTTGTCCAGTGCATCGGGCATGTTACGAAGATGGTTTGCCTGGATATAGGCGATGTTACGGTAGATGATGGAAGCATCCGGAGTATGCTGCGCGGCCAGTTCCCAGCAGCGCACCGCTTCCTCATGCCGGTAGTCCGCCAGGGCATTGCCCAGCAGGTACGCGGCAGTGGCATCGTTTGGATTTTTCGATAGGGCAAAGCGAAGTGCCTTCACCGATTCATCGCCGTAAGGAAAGCACAACTCCGTGGACAGCCCGGCAGCCTTCCGAAGCGCCTCTTCCGCTGCCTGCCCTTCACCTGCCAGCGCGTAGTACATGCCCAGGTGATAGTACGTCATGGGATAGGCATTCAGCGCTTTGTGTGGTGAAGTTACTGCGAGTGTCATCACGTCCACCGCATCTGAAAACAGGCCCATATCGCCGTAACGAACGGCTGTTTCAATATAGTTGTAGGGTTCTGTACGCAGATGCTTTATGAATGCTTCACGGGAATACTCCACTGGCAGGTACGTGCCCAGCAACAGCAATTCATTGATGGCGACGAAGCACAGCGGGTCTACGTCAAGTGCCTGTTTTGCCAGGCGCAACGCCTCCTCATAATCACCCTGTTGCCGCAGCACCATAGCCTTTGTTACAAGGGCTTCCACATTCTGCGTGTTTGCCTTACATGCCCGGTCGGCGTTGTCCAGGGCCTTCGCCCAGTTCCCTTTGCGGCCTTCCAGCTGTGCGGCAAGAGTATAGCCTGCCGAAGTCCATTCATAGGCCCACGTAGCGCGATACAACAGGTCAAGGGCGTCCTCAATTCGATCCTGTTTCTTGTAGCATAGGCCCAGGTAATAAAGCGCCGTGGCATCTTCCGCTTTCTTATGGTTGCCCGTGACAATATCCACTACCTTTTTCAGGTGTTCCTCGGCACTGGGGTAGTCCATCCGTTTCAGGTAAATCATGCCGAGCCGCATATTGGTGGGCACATCATCCGGGTTCAACTGCAACGCCGCTTCGTAGTACTTCATGTAATCGAAATTGGTGTTGCCGAACTGCTCCAGTTTCAGCCCGGCATAATACAACTCCTGGCTTGTTTTGTATTTTCGGGGATCGAGGGGGTCCTGATAGACCTCCGGAAAAGGTTCGTTCAAGGGCGGTCGCTTTTGCCAGGCGATTAGTTCTTCGCCTTTGCTGGAGAGGAGGGTGAGTTTTAGGTCTTCGAGGGAGACGTTTTCACGGACGGGCACGGACTGTACACAGGGAGTCGAGGGGAAGAGGTCTGTTTGTGTTTCGAAGATGTTTTTTCCCCGGTCTGTGAGGAGGATTTTTATTCCTTGTTGTTTGGATGTAGCGTTTACTTGTATTAGTGCTTTGTTGTCTTTTATTTCCAAGTTCAGAGCGAAGTCCTTGTTGGCTTCTTTGATGCCGCTCATCTTTCTGAGACCGTACAGATACATGGCGCCGTACTTGGTCTCGAAGGGCGCGACAAAGTTATAGTCCGGCTGGTTATCCGAATAGAATCCCATCATCAGTTCTGCGTAGGGGCCGTCTTCATCGGTCAGTTTCTGGTCCCAGACTTCCTGCACTTCATTTTTGCCCCAGTTCCAGAGTTTCTTGCCCTTAAAAATGCGGTGGTCGCCGATAAGCGCGATACCGGCCTGTTTGCCGTGGTCAATACCGGCCATGAAGTCCTGATGAGTCCTGGTAACAAAGAAGGAGGTGGGCTGTTTTGTCGCATTCCACCAGGACAGGTCTTCACCCTGAGTGTAATCACAGGACTGGTAGACCTGATTGAGCACAGGCCAGCGTGTGAATTCGGTGACATAATGAAAGTTCATCATTTCCACGTCGGGCGGGAAAATAAACTGGTAGTCGTCATTTACATGAACCGCCACATTGGCAAAGTATAGGGCTGGATACTGTAAGGGCGTTACGTTCATGCTCTTGAAATCAATCTTCACATAAGCCTTTCCCGGTTCAAGGGTAATACCGGTGAGCCATCGGGTACGGCTTCGCTTTTCATATTCGCCTACCCACACTGTTTTGCTACCGTCCGCATGTTCCTCGGTAGTGTAGTCTACTTCAATCAGACTTGTCGGTCGGTGGTGGTGGGGTGTGTTCCATTCAGCGCCGCCAGAGGTCCACGCGCCGATGGTGCCGATGAGCGCAGGCTTCACCACGCGGTTGTTGTACACCAGTTCGTAGTTGTTTGTTTTGTCCAGCGCATAATACAGGCGTCCGCCCATTTCCGGCGTTATACAGATTTTCAGGTATTCATTTTCAAGCACAAGCGCCTTATACTCTCTGTCTACCTTGTCTCCCCCGGCAACGTCATAAAAGGGATAGGGGTAGATGTGCTGTTCTGCCAGTTGTACTTCGTCGTGCTTGAAGAAAAGTGGAATCCTGTCAGGACTTTTCGTTTCATAGGTGGGCAGCGTGATGCTTTCCTCCGATAGCGAAACTTCTGTGCTGCATAGTGTTGTGAAAAGCAGGGGGACACAAAGCAGTTCTGTAATCATCGAAAAAACTCCTTAAAAATGTGTAGGGTGGGTGAAGCGAAGCGTAACCCACCTTGCTACTCGAAAACAATCGTGCCGAATTCCTGGGGCTGATGGAACGTGGGAAAGGGCATGTTGACCGGACTCCACGCGAGGTACGCCTTCTCTTTCAGTTCATCGCCGCACTTGTAGAAATTTGCTTTCCAGGCACTGCCGCTTAGCGCAGCCCCGTCCTGTTCCGTCATAAGAGAGAGGGGAATGGCGATGGTAATGGTCCACGAAAAGTCGCCTTCCTTATGCGCAAAGGGCTGGTCGCCCAATGTAGATTTGCGTTTTACCTGTTTCGTGACATCCAAGGGGAGCCGTTCGCGTTCCGTGCCTTTCTCGCCAGTTTGAATCAGGCAATAACCAATACAGCTGAACTCAAAGTTGAGATACTGGTTATCCGAACCGGGACTCACAAAGAATTCCACACATGAATCGTTTGCAGGCCAGCAGGCGTCGTCCTTCAAATCACACCGGGCCAGAATATATTTTTCCTGCACCGTGTATTGCAGGTATATGAACGCATTGTCGTAGGCAATTCTAAAACGGGTTTCAGGACGATAAGGAAACATCTCCCACGAACAGGCAATGGGATGAAAGGGCACATCGTTCGTGTCGAAGGCCTGCGCAATGGCATCAAGAGAAGGGTCTTGCGCATCTATTGTTATTCGGGGTACTTGAAGTTCCTTTCGTGGCGCTTGGACAGTTGCCCCCAGGCCAAGAATTGGAACCAGCAGTAGGCATACAGTTGTCATGGATAGTCTCCAGGTTGCGTTCATCCAACGAAAATATAACCTGAAGCGTATTATCCACAAAGAAAAGAAGCGTTACAAAAAAAAGAAATAAAGTAGACGCATTAGGCGGGTTTTGCTCTGCGCATGCAACTTATTTCAGGGCTTGCTCCAGGTCTTCCAGCAGATCATCTATATGCTCAATGCCAACGGATATGCGTATCATGTCGTTGGTGATGCCTGCTGTGCGTCGTGCTTCTTCCGGCATGGAAATATGGGTCATAGTCCACGGGTGTTCGATAAGAGATTCCACGCCACCCAGAGACTCTGCGAGGGTGAACAGTTCCACTCTGCTTAGCAGGTCAAATGCCGCCTCTTCACCGCCATGGACACAAAAGGAGAAGGTGCCACCGTACCCACGCATTTGTTTTTTCGCAAGGGTATGCTGCGGATGGCTTTCCAGTCCGGGATGTAACACGCGCCGCACTTTCGGATGCTTTTCAAGAAAGTGTGCCACGGCAAGGGCGTTTCGGTTGTGGGCTTCCATGCGCACCGGCAAAGTCTTCAGGCCACGCAGCACCAGGAAACAGTCAAAAGGTGCCTGACACGCGCCGAGCGTATTCTGTAGAAAAGCAATGCGCTCTGCCAATACGTCATCCTTCACCACCAGTGCGCCGCCCACCACGTCTGAGTGGCCGTTGATATATTTGGTGGTGCTGTGCAGCACAATATCAATGCCTAACGCCAATGGGTTTTGGTAGTAGGGCGAAAGAAAGGTGTTGTCGCAAATGGTGACTACATTCGCGTTTTTTGCAATAGCAGCAATGGCCTCCAGATCAAGCAAATTCATCAGCGGGTTTGTGGGCGTTTCCGTCCAGATAAGCCGCGTATTCCCCCTGATGGTATTGGCAAGTGCATCGAGGTCACGCAAATCCACAAAGGACACCTCCACACCCTTCTTTGCAGTAACCTCGGTAATTAGACGGTAGGTGCCACCATAGAGGTCGTTGTGAACAATAACGTGATCGCCAGTTTCCAATAGCGCTGCCGCTGTTGCCACTGCTGCCATACCCGTGCCAAAGGCAAACCCGCGTGTGCCGCCTTCCAGCGTTGCCAGACAGGTTTCCAGCGCTTTGCGGGTAGGATTGCCACTGCGGGAATAGTCGAATTCGCCGGGGTTGCCTACACCCTCAAAGGCAAAGGTGGAGACCTGATAAATAGGCGGCATCACCGCTCCGTAAGCAGGATCAGGACCCTGCCCGGCATGTATGGACAACGTTTCAAAGCGCATTTTTTTATATTCCTTTCAGGCATGAGGTAATCAAAGTAAACATATCATAATAAATGTGATTTTCCAAGTCAATTTTTCGACTGACCGCGTGGGGTAATAACACAGAACCCTGCCCCGCAGGGCAGGGTCTGCATGATAGTATTATTTGCACGGGCGAAAGGTCACCTGGTTTTTGCGAAGCTGGTGACGGACAACAATACCAGCAAGGTCATTCCAAGCAATAGCCAGTCGCCCAGATGATCTTTGATGCGCTCCTTCAGGGATGCGGATTTACTGCCGCTGCCGCAACAGGCAGGCTCAGCAGGACCGTCAATGATGGCCTGTAATTCTTCGCGTGTGATAAACCCGTCTCCATCTGTATCCAGTAATTCAAACTGGTTCTCCGAGAAATCAGGGATTGCCTCCTGCGCTTCTTCAAGCCGCAACCTGCTGTTGTTGTTCGTGTCAAATTTTTCGTATTGCTCCAATAGAAACGCCGCGATGTCTTCCAGCGTTTCCAGTTCGCCTTCCGTGTCTTCGCCCTCCGTTTCGCCTTCGGTGGGAACAGTATATTCACCCACAAGTATCTTGTTTTCTTGTTCCGCTAAAACCACAGCGATGGATTCAGGGGCAGTAAAGCCGCTTACGCTTTTGAAGGTTACCGTATAATTTCCGGGCACCATGTTCGGGCTGGTGTCGCCACTATTCAGCCATGTGGTGCCGCCATCTATTGACCATTGGGCACCCGCATTAACCGCCGCTGCGGGTTCAAGGGTTACCTGGACACTACCGTTGGGCGATCCGGCATAACTCATGACATCGGTGTAACTGCCCACCAGGCTGCTGTCGTACTCGATGTACATGTACCCATCGTCTCCCCAGAGATTACTCCAGGAATTACGCAGAATCCAGACACCGTTGGTACCACGGGTGTCGTCCCAGCCTTCAATGACAACGGCGTGGTCAATGCCGCCGCTCGCGGGTTTGTAATTGAATACGCCGCCAGAGTAGGCAAGGAAGGGTGTAGTACCTGCATGCACCGTGGTCCACACAGGACCGAAGTTCATAATGGCCTGTTTAATGGCGGCCACCTTCTCATCAAAGGGCAACCCTTCATCTATGGTGCCTTCGTAACTGAATGCATAGGGGTTGGTGCGTGGATTGCCGCACTCGCAGCTTAACTCCACTTCCGCATAGGGAAGCACCGCCCCCAGCACCAGTCCCTCTTCGCCACAATAATCCGCGCCGATAAACATTTCGTAAGGATTCCAACCACCATTACAGTTCCAATTTTTAGGGTTGCAGTCCAGCACCCATTGTTCGGAGAACTTCACTACAACGCCATCTTTGGCAGCTACCAGCCGTTCTGCAATACCTACCAACGCAAAGGCCCAGCAGGAACCGCAGTTTCCCTGATCGCTCACTGGAACATCGAGGCTTTGTTCGCGCCAGTCGAATTTTTCCGGCAGTGCCTTGGGGTCTACTTTGGGGAATGTCAGAATCTTCAAGTCCTTTTCCGCCGGTCGGTAATCAAGCACCGTGCCCAGCAATGCACCGGAATCCCGGATGATAATGCCGTTGTTGTCTACCTCAAAAGTCCATCCTTCCTCAGTGCCTTGTTGCCGGAGTTGGCTGACGTAGTTGTCCAGCGCTACACCGTCCGAATTGTCAATCTCCGGCAGTCCTGGAGGATACAAATCCGTTACAACCAGAGGATGTACTGGCGTATCTTGCCGTTCCGCTTCTATGAGAAAAGACGCAGTGATTCTGACCAGACCGGTCACATCCGCCGGAACCCGCATGGCGTAGTTGAATTCCAGTACATCCGGGAAATCCCCCTGCAAATTGACAGCAAAATTATGGGTGTTGTTCACGCCAGGCTGGGGCGGAGTATAGGCCACTCGTCCACTGGAATCGTACAAGGCCACAAATTCCCAAGCCTCGGGCGTAGGTGAAAACCCTTCGGCAATATTCATATAAAGCATGTTCGCCAGATCTGTTGTGTTGGTGGTAATGCGCATGGCTACATCCAGCGTTTCCCCGGCGTTATAGGCCCAGTTTTCCACAGACCGCGTAACCGTATAAGGCCGTGTCGGTGGTGGAATGGCTTCGGCGCTCATTGCCAAAATCAGTGGTACCGCGAAGAGCGCTACGATAAGCGCCATGCGATAGTTATGGGAAGATTGACGTCCAACTGTTATATCCATGATACGTACCCTTTTCCTGTCAAGTGTTATCCAAGCGTTACCTACATTCACAATCACAATCAACAATGCCTCACATGTCATGCCGAAACAGATATTACCGTTTTCGCCATGCCCATTCATAAACAACCCTATGCCAAAATATACCACAGGAAGGCCGGTAAGTCAATAATAATTCCCACGGGATTGCGTGCAATGTGGTATAATAAATGTGGACGGATTATTTTGGTGACGATAAGTGTTACTATGTGGTAGAAATAGAAGGGTAAAATTGGTTTAGTTTTTTTTTGCCTGGGATTTATTTTTTACAAGTTGTTTGTGAAGTGTTCCTGTCGCAGGTAATCGGTTACTGCGGTCGGGATAGGTGTAAGGGATAAAAAACAGAAGAAATAGGTGGCGCAGGTGGTTGCGGGTGGTAATAATTGAAAGGGAGATGGGAAGCGTGACAGAAGAAATCAGTAAACGGGCGGAACCATTATTCAAAAGTCATTCAACACCCTATGCGCTACACGACATTGTTCCTTTAGATCGTGTTGAGCAGCTATTAGGGGCATTACACAAAATTATTCATATCCCCATTGGTCTTGTCACCCCAGAGAGCGCGAATGTAATCAACATCGGTTGGGCGCCGATTTGTGAAAAGTTCCACAGGGGACATCCGGAAGCAACACGTTGCTGTAAAGAAAGCAATCAGAAACTGCAGGCAGCATTGTGTCCGAACCAGCTGGCTGCCGATAAATGCGGGAATGGGCTGTGGGACGTGGCAATGCCCATTATGGTGGACAATCATCACTTTGCGACACTATTTCTGGGCCAGTTTTTTTATGATGATGAGCATCTCGATATTGTTTTTTTCCGAGAACAGGCAAAAAAATACGGGTATCCCCTTGAGGAATATATGCAGGCGGTGGAGCAGGTCCCCCGCATTTCCCGGGAGCAGGCGGAACATCATATCAACTACGCAGCAGGACTGGTGGGGCTGCTTGCGGAATTGGGCTACAAGAACCTTCAACTTGCCGAAGAAGTGCAGGAAAGGCGTATGGCGGAACATGCGTTATACGAAGGAGAACAGCAATATAAGGCGCTTGTGGGCAATGTGCCCGGTGCGGTTTATCAATGTCTGAACGATGATGCCTTTTCCACAATTTTTATTAGTGATGCTATTTGCGAGTTCACCGGTTTTAATGCGAAGGTTATGATTAGTGAGGCAATGTCCATTGCTGCCATCATCCATCCAGGCGATTTGCCCTATGTTCAGGAGATGGTAGACGCTGCAGTTTCCCGCAGGGAGCCGTATCTGTTAAATTATCGCATGCAGCGCAAAGATGGCAGTTACATCTGGGTGGAGGAACGCGGACAGGGGGTTTGGGACGAAACAGGGGAGTTGCGATTTTTGCAGGGTGTCATCTTTGACATATCGGAACGCAGACGCATTGAAGACGAGAAGCGGCGACTTGATGAGCAACTGGCCCGTGCCCATAAGTTGGAAAGCCTGGGTGTTCTTGCCGGTGGTATTGCCCATGATTTTAATAATCTGCTGGTAGCGATTCTCGGGCATGCCGACATGTTGTCTGAAGATGCCAAACCGGGCACTACCACCTATGAAAGCGTCAACGCCATTATTCAGGCATCGCAGCGTGCAGCCAACCTGACACGGCAGATGCTTGCCTATTCGGGCAAAGGGCATTTTATGGTGGAGCCTGTGGACCTGTCTGCATTTGTGCGTGGTCTGGCGCCCTATTTTGAAGGCATGTTCCCGAAACAATACCGATTTAAGTATATTTTGCCAGAGGGCTTGCCCGCAGTATGCGCCGATGCGCAACAGATCAAACAATTGATCACCAACCTGGTTACCAATGCTATTGAGTCCTATGGGGAGGCTGCAGGTGAGATAACCCTACAGACCGGGGTGCGTCCGTGCGATGGAGCATTGATGGACACGGTTCTCCATACTGAATTGCAGGGTACGGGCGACTACGTTTTTGTGGAAGTGGCAGACCGCGGATGCGGCATGACCGAAGATACCAGACATCGCCTGTGCGATCCCTTCTTTTCCACCAAGTTCACCGGGCGCGGTCTGGGCATGGCGGCAGTGTTGGGTATTGTGCGCGGGCATAAGGGGTTGCTGAGTGTAAAAAGCGCGCCCCTGGAGGGCACAGCCATCCAGGTATTGTTCCCACCCTATGTCCGCTCGCACACGCAACCGGTCATGCAGTCATCGCCCGAACCAGGAGCAAGCAATGGGCTTATCCTGCTGGTGGATGACGAGACTATTGTGCGCAATGTGGCAAAGAAGATGTTGGAACGGGCCGGGTTCAAAGTGCTTCTGGCGCAAAGTGGTTGGGAGGCCGTGCAGTTGGTAGAAAAGCAGGCCGAT
>CAZBNU010000083.1:0-1425 GCA_964493075.1 uncultured Nitrospirales bacterium
ATTTCGCCCAACCCATAACGTGAATATGGTGAATAGGTGGTTAAGCTTTGAGAAGCCGGTGTGGTTACTGTTTTCGTGGCTGGTCGTGATAATTACCTATAAAGAGATTGAAAGCACTTACGTAACTGACTCGAAACCTGCGTATGATCCTGATATGATGAAAAAGATTAAATGGTTTGGCTGGTCCGGGGTTGTTTCTATCGGTGTGGTATTGTTGTCAATTACTGCTTTTTATTTGCCTCCTTATATTGCGCGCACCTCAAAGCCTGGAAATGCGAATCAAACTAGGATAGGGATTCATTTCAAAATATGGGGACTGACTTTAAGAATGTACGCAAATGAAAGTTCCGGCGGGCTATTCCCGCCATTATCACAATACGATGGGCTTTGGGTTCCTGACTTGGAATCACTCTACCCGGAATGTCTTTCTGACCTGAGCTACTGTGCCGACCCGGATGATCGAGAGAGCAAAAGAAAGGCGTCAGAAATAAAGAATACGGAATCATCAGATATTGAGAAAGCCACACGTCTGATGGCGCAGCATTTTGTATATCCCGGTTGGGCCGTTGAAAGCGTTTCTGATGTAGAAATGATAAAGCAGTTTTATGAGGAGAATAACCAACAAATAGACAAGATTATAACAAAAGACAAATGCTTATATTGGTTAAGTGATAAGTGGGGGCGAATAATTGACAGTGGTCCTTATGCAGACTTTATGGCAGAAGGTCGCATTCCGGTCATGGTTGCACGTCCACGTCCAGAAAAACCCAGATATACCAGTGCCAGTGTATGGTGGCGATTCTATCTGGATAAATACCTTTTCGGAAAGCCACAGAGGACTATTGTGCCTGTGCTGTTTTTGGATGGACACAGCGAAGAAATTACTTTAGAGTATCTACCTGATTATATCAAGGCGTTGATTGAATTATTTCCGGAGGAAACGGAACTGAATTGAATGCCAATTGGTAAGCAGAGTGAGGGTTGGGGTATTATACCCTCTGTTCGTGTTGTGTATGGGGATAAATACGCAAAATCTGGAGAAATACTTATGGATAAAAAAATTTGTACTATACCTCGTGAGACTACTGTTATTAAGTCTTCATCAGTTCTTGATATGCTGGCTGTAGCGGGCATGATGTATCTGGGCGCGCTGGTGCGTATCCCGTTACCCTTTACACCAGCGCCGTTGACGTTGCAGACTTTTGTGGTGCTTGTGACACCTTTCCTAGTGGGGCGCGACCGTGCTTTTGCAGGTATTGTAACGTATATTTTCCTGGGACTGACGGCGCACCTTACGGGAGTTGCCCTGTTTGCCGTCGCATCGGGGGCTACCTATGGCTACCTTGCCGGATTTCTGCTGACGCCTCTGGTAGTTGCATATTTCCCTCAAACCCGCATCGGCATTGCAGCATCCATAACCTTTAC
>CAZBNU010000083.1:1440-15568 GCA_964493075.1 uncultured Nitrospirales bacterium
ATATTGGTGCTGGGTGCATTGTGGCTACAGGTGTTTTTCGGAATTTCCTTCGGCAAGGCGTTGCTTTTAGGCGTAGTGCCCTTTTTGCCAGGTGACATGTTGAAGGCGGTTATTGCCTCTGCGTTTGTCGTTCAATTGAAACGCAAGACCAGCTGATTAATCAGAAGGAAAGACGCGCTCCGGCGTAAACGTTGGTGTTGTCCTGGAACTGGCCGAAGAAGCTGGTCTTATTGTCACCGAGAAATACGTTTCCCCCAAGTTCAACCGTCCAGGCGTCAGATAGTTTGTAGGTCACATTGGGACGCAGGTAGGCATCTTTGTCCGAGGGACTCATGTAGGCAAATAGCGACAGGATCAGGTTCTGGTTCATGAGCATTTTGGTGAGGCGTAGCGTGACTACGTGTCGGTCTTGGTCGCGGGGAGGCATGAAGAAAGGCAGCGTGTTTTTGTAGTTGCCGTAATCCATCATGTATTCCAGATAATACTGAATGCTGGCGGTGAACTCCTTTGCAATCTCACGCTCGTATCCCATAAGAAAGCGAAACTCGCTGTTGTTCACAAATGGGTCGTCCCCGGATCGGTCTTCATAGGAATCATAATAACCGATCTCAACATGGCCGACGCCACTCCCTACCATGCCGCGCAGGCTTGCGCCGTATACGCGCAGTTTGGGGAAGATGGCGCGAGGCGGCAGCAGTTGCATGCCGCCCGGACTTTTCCAATAGCCGGAGTAGCCGTAAAACGCCAGTTGAGCGCTGCCGATGGGCCGGTACAGCCGTAATGCAATCTCGTCATCATCGAACCAGTCGTTGGGTTCGTCTGTCTTCAGTTCTTTGTCCCGTCCAACGGTGCGTCCGTGGAGCGGACTGTAGTAACTGAATCGTTTGCCTGTAATGTGACGGTCTTCATCGAATTGGGGTGAATAAACCACCTCCACATTCATGATGTCATTGAACCAGCCCACACGCGCTGCATTCGACGGCGCTTTCAGGTATTCCACATCCCGTCCGCTGAAGAAAGACACCCAGTCCTTGGGGAACAGGTCGTTGATGAACAACATGTCGCCTGTGCCCCAGGTGAGCACCTGACTCCCTACGCGAATGTCCAGTGCATCAACAGGTGTCCAGGTCAGACGCAACTGGCGTATGTCCAGTCGGGCGCGTTCTTCAACAGCGTCAGGCACTGCATCGCCGGTGAACTCCAGAAACACCTTGTCCCAGCCTTTAGTGGTTTTAAGTTGGAACCGCATTTCGCCGAGGGTGGCATCCTTTGCCTGCGCGTTGTCTGTAACGACACGCGACCCTGCACGCATGTCCCAGAATCCGTGGAAGTCCAACGGAGGAGCAGGGGAGGGGGGAGTGTCTTCTTCGGTGCTGGTTTGTGCTGGTTCCGCTTCCAAACCCATAGGCAGCGCAGGTTCATCGCTTGTCGTTGCGGGTTCGAGTCCTGTCGGCAATGCCGGTTCGCTGCTTGTCTCAGCAGATTCGAGTCCCGCTGGTAATGCCGGTTCATCGCTCTTCGCGGCAGGTTCAAGCCCAACAGGCAACGCTGGTTCTGCAGCATATCCAACCCACTGAAGCAACACCACAGCCGCACATACAAATAAAAAACAACGCATCACACATCTCCAAGCCACAAAACCGGACTACCTGTCCTACACATCCTACCTATCCTGCCTATCCTACTCCAAATACTGGCGCGGTGAGCGACGCATGAATCGTTCCGTAAAAATGTTTTCCGGCAGGCCGACGTTGTACTCCACCTTCAGGTAGTCAAGCGTGGTTTCTGTCCCTGCGTTCAGGTCTTTCATTACAGATTGCGTGACCGTGGGGAAGTCCTGGATGGTCTCCACCTTTTTTGCTTCGCCGATACGGTACACGGTGCCGCCTTTTTCAAATTCAACCTTTACCGGAATGAACGTGGTCTTATGTATGTGCATGGTAAAAGAATCGAATTCAACAGAACTAGGATCTTTGGGAACGCTCTTCACTACATAATAGTTATCGGTGGTTTCCACCAGTTCATGAGTATCCTCCTCAATGCCGCGTCCGGACACATCCTCATAGAAAAACGAGGAACCCACAAAACTGGTGCGTTTGTCGCCCGCCGCAATCTGTTTCACCACGTCCAAAGCAGGCAGGTAAAGCCAACGGTTGTCATCTTTGTCAATGAATTTCCACACCATGAACACCATTTCGCGCACGTCAGCGGGTTGTTGGAAATAAACGTAAAAACGTTGCTCTCTGTCCTGCTCATCCATGTTGCGTCGCAGAATTACAAATTCGCGCTCGCGGTTGTTGCCCTGCCGGTCGGTGATGGTCATCTTCACGCGGGCGCGACCATCCTGTCCCTGGTAGTAGGCAACGTGATTCGTTTTCTGTATTATTTCATCCACGGTAGGCGTATCCTGTGCCCCGGCGGCATAGGAAAACAGGATCCCAAGTACTAGCATCGTTACAATAGCAATTCTTTTCATGTATTCATCCTCCATACAGGTAATTGACCTTTGTACAGTATATCAAACGTCACAAGACTTATCTTTTTCAGACACTTCATCAAAAACGGGCCCCAGGCATTTCTGCCGTCTGGACATAAGGTAACAGAATACGGCGGCCACCAGCACGGCAGCCAAGCTTAACAGCGAAAGCATGGTCCAAGTGGCCTGAATCATCTGCTGGATATTGATGACCACCGCTGCCGCTCCTACCGCAGCGGTAACCACACAGGTGCCGCACCGGCAGGTTAACTGGCACACGCGGTTGGCCGGGAACAAAAGCGGCTCCATATAGCGTATCAGCGCAGGCAGGATGAACAGCGTGGCAACCCCGGAAGCGCCCAGAATGGCGGCCATGAATACGCCTACTGTGTTGTACGGAACCAGGGGCGCCGCGAGTAACGGGGTGAACCCTATGGCGACGGCCACCACGTTCCGGGTAATTGCCCGTGCCGGTTCGCCGAACATCACCGGGTAGGTGGCAGACCAGGATTTCTTGTCTGCATAGATGTCCCGTGTTCGCGACAGGAAATGGATGGCAAAGTCAACAGCAAGCCCGAGTGTCAGCGAGGACAGTACCGCCACCGGCATGTCATAGTCCTTGCCAACAAGGCCGACCACACCATAGATAAGGCCAATGGTCACCGTGAGCGGCGCCATGGAGAGCAGACCCCATAGCCCGGAACGGAACAGCACAATCATCATGAATAACACCACCAGGAAGCTGCCCAGAAAGGCCTGCAACATGCCGACCACCATCTTCTCCTGCCAGATGACGTTGATGTAGGTCAGGCCGAACCAGTCATAGGTCAGGCCAAGGGGTGGCGGATTCGCGGCTATCCACGCTGTCATGGCGTCCTGTACTGCTTTCATGTCTTGATTATTGCCGCTTTTTAACTGTATCCAGATGCTCGTTTTGCCGTAATCGTGGGTGATAAAATGATACAGATCATGGGGGCGGTGGCTGCTTTCATAGGTAATCAGGCACTGTGCCACAGCGCGCGCGTTGTCCGGCACTCGGAAGTACGCCGCGTCTCCTTCCATTAGTTCCCGGTAAACCGTCTTCACAATGTCGGCGATGGAGTTGGATTTTCCCACGATGCCGGTTTCCGCAAGGGCCGCCTGTAATTTTTCGATATAAGCCAGCGCTTCGGGTTGCTTGAACAGTTCGCCCCTTTGTCCTTCCATGTCCACGAACATGAGCAGCGCTTCCCAGGCATTTGTCCTAGCTTCAGCAATGTCCATCTGTTCATCGCCAGTTTCCATCAGCGCATCCAGTGCGCCATCAAGTGATTCCTGCACCTGTGCCGTCAATGTATCCAGCAACGCTTCCACGGAATCGGATTTTCCCGTTGCTTCTGGCACCATTTCGGCAATACCTGTCAGTTCAGGACGCAGGGCTTCGGGTATGTCAGGTTCCGCAATGCGGGCGCGCAGGCGTGCTTCCAAATCTGCGGCATAAACCTGCAGGTCTTCCGTATCCGATTCCGGCATCAGCGTCAGATAGGCCATATACGTGCCGCCGAAATGTTCGTTGAGCACCCGGTCCGCCACCCGGATCGGATGAGAAGCCTTGAACCAGCGCGTCGGATTGTCGTTCACGGTGATCTGGGTCATGCCGTAAATGGCGATTGCAGTAACCAGCAATGTCGCCGCCAGCACATACTTTGCCTTGTGGTAAGTGCCCCGACCCAACATCGCCAGCAGCCGCCCCAGAAGCGTGTTCGCGCCGGGATCATCCCCGTGGGAAGCGTCATGAACGGCGCCGAATTGTTTCAGGGAACGTTCGGGAATGAGCATGATAAAAGCAGGCAGGAAGGTTACAGTCAGGAACCAGGCCAACAGTACGCCGATCGCCACAAATACGCCGAATATCTGCACGGGCGGAATGGGTGTGATGGCCAGCGACGCAAATCCTGCCGCTGAGGTGAGCGACGTATAAAGCATTGCCATGAACAGCGTGTCCATAACATGCTTGATCGTTTTGCGTCGGTCTTTGAATTGTTGATAGCGGTCAAAGAATTCGGAGAGGATGTGTATTGAGTCGAGAATTGAGATGGGCATGATGAAAATGGGGATCATGGAACTCATGATGTGTATGGTGTTGCCTGTTACCACCAGCAGACCCATGTTAATAATGACGATGATCAGCGCCAACAGCATGGGCGCAATAATCAGCACCGGTTTGCGGAAGAAGTAAATCATCAACAGGAAGATGACCAGCATGGCCAGTGGCGCGGATATGGCCATCTGCACAAACATCTCCACGCCGAAGGTGTCGTTGGCCACGGGCAGCCCCGTAATATGCCATTCGTCGTCGCCTCCAAGTTCTGCCATTTTCTTTTGAAGCAGGGACGAGACACGATAACTCAGGTCTTTTGAGGTCAGGGGCAGATACAGCGCGATGGCCTTGCCCGATTCTGCCACCATGGTGCCCTGAAGGAAGGGGATTTTTGCCGCCTTTTCCCGTACCGCAATGGCCTCTTCTTCTGTCTGCGGCGGTTCCGGCATGAGCCACTCGAACTTGACTTCGCCCAGGCCGCCCTGCTCAATATTGTCTACCGTGGACGGCGCAATAATATCAATCGTAACTACGCCCGCCTGCGGGTCGTCAACGCCAATGACTTCCCCCCTAAGTGTTTTGGCATATTCCGTCAATTCGTAAATGCGCTTCAGGGATTCGGTGTTGAATACCCCTTCGGGATGCACCGTGTTGACTATACCCACCACCACCATCTCGTTCAAATCAAAAGCGGCCTTCATCTCATTGTGAAACACCCGCACCGGCTCTTCACTGCTCAGCATGTTCTCCGGGTCCGTGTCCACGCGCACTGGCGACAGCGGAATACTATCGGGGAACAACGTCGGCAACGCAACCGCCAGCAGGAACGCCAAGGTCAGCAGAAGAGTTCCGCTGATAACCAGGCGGGGATGGGATATACTTTTTTCTGTTAGCCAGTTTCCAAATCGCATAATTTCTATACCTCATTGCGTGCACAAACACACTACCCCATTTAATTTTATCCGTCAAATTTTTGTTCTGCACTAAAATGCAGCCACACCACATAACACATAGCTACCATCATAACACGTATCGGCCTTGTTTTTCTTCCCTATTTTGGCCAGTGGGATACGTGCGTCATGGCATTTCTAAAGAGTTTCGCCGCAGGGCAGGTAAAAGTCTTGACACGGAGGGGAACTCTATGTTATTATCACTCACATGGAGTGAGTGCTAACAGGATTCGCTCCGAAATGTTGTATTAGCGCCGGGCGCAATGGTGCGTTCCGGAATCAGTGTAGTCATTGGCGAAAGCCAATGAACAGGGTGTCAACAGAAGGAGTATACGCCATGAAAGTGCGTCCTCTTGCAGACCGCATTCTTGTCAAACGTGAAGAAGCCAGTGAAACCGTTCGCGGCGGAATTATCATTCCGGATACAGCGAAGGAAAAACCCCAGGAAGGCAAGGTCATCGCTGTAGGCGCTGGCCGCTTGGATGAACAAGGCAAACGGGTTGCCCTTGAGGTTAAGGTCGGCGACCGTATCCTTATGGGTAAGTATTCCGGCACGGAAGTCAAGATTGACGGTGAAGAGCATATCATCATGCGTGAAGATGATGTGTTGGCAGTAATCGAGTAACAACCTCAAACCGGAGGAAGAAATTATGCCGAAACAATTAGAATTTGGCGAAAGCGCACGCCGCAGCGTGCTTGCTGGCGTAACGCAGCTGAGCCGCGCCGTAAAAGTGACGCTGGGCCCCAAGGGCCGTAATGTTGTTCTGGACAAGAAGTGGGGCGCTCCCACAGTAACCAAAGATGGTGTGAGCGTTGCCAAAGAAATCGAACTTGAAGACAAATACGAAAACATGGGCGCCCAGATGGTGAAAGAAGTCGCTTCGAAGACCTCGGATGTGGCTGGCGACGGCACCACCACGGCGACTGTGTTGGCGGAAGCTGTTTTCCGCGAAGGCCTGCGCAACGTTACCGCTGGCGCCAATCCCATGGCGTTGAAACGCGGTATTGACACGGCTGTGTCTCAGGTGGTTGCAAAACTTGCTACCATGAGCAAGCAAGTGCGCAACGACAAGGAAGTCATCCGCAGCGTAGCCTCCATCAGCGCAAACAGCGACATGGAAATCGGCGACATCATCGCCGAGGCCATGGAGAAAGTCGGCAATGACGGCACCATTACGGTGGAAGAAGCGAAGAGTATCGAGACGACACTCGAAGTCGTGGAAGGCATGCAGTTCGACAAGGGCTATTTGTCACCCTATTTCGTGACCGATTCCGAAAACATGTCCTGTGTGCTGGAAGATGCCTATATCCTGATTAACGAGAAGAAAATCTCGTCTCTGAAGGACCTGCTTCCCCTGCTTGAAAATATCGCCAAGAGCGGCAAGCCTCTAGTGATCATTGCCGAGGACGTTGAAGGCGAAGCGCTGGCCACATTGGTGGTCAACAAGATTCGCGGCACCTTCCAGGCTGTGGCGGTGAAAGCCCCCGGTTTCGGTGATCGCCGCAAAGCCATGCTGGAAGACATCGCCATTCTTACCGGCGGCCTGTCCATTACGGAAGACCTCGGTCGCTCTCTGGAGAGTGTGCAGTTGTCTGACCTCGGTCGTGCCAAGCGCGTCGTCATTGACAAAGACACCACCACCATCGTTGAAGGCGCAGGCGCCAGTGCGGACATTATGGGTCGTATTAACCTGATTCGCCGTCAGATCGAAGAAACCTCTTCTGATTATGACCGCGAGAAGTTGCAGGAACGTCTGGCGAAACTGGCCGGCGGCGTTGCTGTCATCAATGTTGGCGCAGCCACCGAAATCGAAATGAAAGAAAAGAAAGCCCGTGTAGAAGATGCACTGCATGCTACGCGTGCGGCTGTTGAAGAAGGCATCGTGCCCGGCGGCGGCGTTGCGCTGCTGCGTTGCCAGGACGCTATTAAAGATGACGCTGCTGAAGGCGATGAAGCCATTGGCATGCGCATCATCAAGCGCGCCGTGGAAGAACCCCTCCGCCAGCTGGCCATCAATGCCGGTGACGAAGGCGCCACGGTCGTGCAGAACGTACGCGCCAAAAAAGGCAATGTGGGCTACAATGCAGAAACCGGCGCTTATGAAGACCTGATTAAGGCGGGCGTGCTGGACCCGACCAAAGTGACACGCACTGCCCTGCAGAACGCGGCCAGTATTGCTGGTCTGCTGCTGACCACCGAAGTGCTCATTGCAGACATCCCCGAACCCGAAAAAGCCCCCGCAGGCGGCCCCGGCGGCGATATGGGCGGCATGGGCGGCATGGGCGGCATGTACTAAGCCCTTTACCGAAGACAAAATACAAGCCGTGCGATCTTACTGGTCGTACGGCTTTTTCGCTTTCTCGAAAACCCCCATTATTTCCCTGATCATTTTCCAAGAAGCATGGTATAATTGGGATGTACAGGGCAACCGAAAGGCGCCCTGTGATGCCATAGTAGAATGACCCGCGAATGTCCGCTAACGGACAATGGCTTCGCAGCCTATACAAACAGCGCGATATGTGTATTCTACATGGCATGTCAGACTTTGAGCCGCACACGGGTGAGCAAGATTGTTTTCCCGTGTGCGGCTTTTTTGTGCTGTTGCTTTTCCCGCCGCTTATGCTATCCTATCTTGCGTGAAAAAAAGAAACCCAAGAAAGGATACTTCCCATGAAACAGTTTGTTTGTGTTCTTTGTGTACTGATGATTTGTAGCGCTGCATCTGCCGAATTGACTTTGGAGATAATGTCGTTTAATATCCGCTACGGAACGGCAATGGACGGTGATAATTCCTGGCGGAATCGGAAAGATATTGTGGTGGATACTATTCGCAAGTACTCCCCGGATTTGTGCGGCTTACAGGAGTGCCTGGTGTTTCAGGCGGAGTATATTGCGGAACAACTGCCGGAATATCGATGGCTGGGCATCGACCGAGATGTGTCCGGTCGAGGTGAGATGACAGCGGTATTGTATAAGTACAAAGAAATTTTCCCTGTGGAAAGCGGCCATTTCTGGTTGTCTGAAACACCTGATGTTCCGGCCTCGGTTTCCTGGGATTCGAGTATGACCCGCATGACGACCTGGTTGCACTGCTATCATCCCGAAACGAAGACCTTCTTTTATTTCTACAATACCCATTTGGACCATCGAGGCAAAGAAGCGCGGAAGCAGGGGATCGCTGTGATTGCGGAGCATGTTGCGCAGTTGTCTGAAGGTGTCCCGGTTATTCTAACAGGCGATTTCAATGCCGCAGCTGAAAACAGCCCGCCTTACGAAGTCGCCATGGAAAGCGGGTTCACCGATTCTTGGGTTTCCGCTCCAGAAAAGACAGGACCACCCATTACCTGGTCTGGTTTTGAAGCGCCCAAAGAGGATGCTGACAGGCGCATTGACTGGATACTGTATCGTGGCCCTGTGACTGCGTTGCGATGTGAAACCGTCACGCATAACAAGGAGGGGTGCTATCCTTCCGATCATTATCCTGTGGCGGCTACCTTGCAAGTTACGGCAAAAAAGTGACTTTTTTATCGTATTTTTCAGCATGTCAGCGCCCGATCAACGATCGGCATCAAGACTTTTATTTTCGGAAAAGGATAAACTGTTGACAATGCCGTTCGTTTCTGGTAGACTTTACCAGTAGTTTTGTGCAAAACCAACTATTTTACCGGAGGGTAATCACGTGATGAAGAATAGAATTTTTGTTGCTGCTGTGGCGCTGTTAGTGGTTGGCGCGTTTATAATGCCGGTGCAGGCGCAGTTGTACAATCCAGATGTAGACCTGCCCCAGCCTACAGGCATGGAAAAATCATTGACCAAGATGGGGCGCGGGCTGTCGAACATCATGTTCGGCTGGGCGGAAATCCCCATGACGTTTGACAAGAACCTCAAGAAGGGCAAACCCCTTGGGTATCTCATGGGCGTTGCTCCCGTACTCGGCACAGCACGCGCGGTCATGCGCACAGGTACTGGCGTATTCGAGACAGTGACTTTCCCCTTCAGCGACAAGGATGTTAACTACGATGCCGTGCTCGAACCGGAGTTCTTGTTTTAATCTTCAGTACGTTTGAAAAATAATTATGGCGACTGTGCAGGACATCTTTAACGGGATGTCCTGTTTTGTTTCCAGACGCGTAATTCTTATCGTTGATTCTTGAAAGTTCAAATTTTATTGGTAGACATATACAGTTGAATTGCAGCATGGAATATGCTTTGCTCAGGGGGCATTTCAAAGAGGAAGAAGATAAATGGCATTTAATTTGGAGAAGTGCCGTCAACTGACGGAAGAATACGACAAGTTGTCGCCGGACGCCCAGAGCATTCTGGAACTGTTGTCCGTAGTATATTCGCCAGTTTCCTACAACAATTTATTGATCATTGCTAACAAGTGCGGTAGTGTGCGGGGTTCAGGGACAGCCTTTAGTCGTAATGATGTGCGTGATTTAGGCAATCTGTTAATACAAAAGGAACTGGCGGCGTATGTAAGCGGCCGGGGAATCATCTGTCAGCGTACTATAATCGAGGTCGTTGCCCGAAAGGTTGCGCTTCGTGGTGAGTTTTATCCTTTTGCGGAATCAGTTCTTGAGGTGCTCCGGGACCCCGATTATCGCTGGCGGTATGATTACGCCCCTTATGAAGTAATGTTACGGCGCATGCGAATGGCTTTTTACCGTCACGATATTGCCCTTTATGGTGATTTATATAGACTTTGCTGGAGATACTATCCCGGGAATATGTCTGATATGGCGCCTGAAATACTTCTTGCCGCCCAGCCATTTGATGGCGATTTCATGGCGTCACTGCCCCAGGAACTTGCGGCGGAAGTATTGGAAGAATTGAACGCTACGCAATTTGAATCATTTGTCCCGATTCCGGGTCTTTTTGAATATCTGGAACAAGTTTGCAGCAAAGATACAACAGCACGAAATGCAGCGATTTATCCTGTATATCTTCGAATTCTTGCTTTGCAGAAGATATTCAGGGGAGAGATTAGTGATGCGCAGGCATTGGCGCTTAGAAGTACCGATCGTTTTAATTGTATGCTGATACTGGGAATATGTGGACTGATATTGGGTGATGGCTATATCGCAGTGGAGTATTTCGAGGATGCCCTCAACGAATATAAAAAAATCACCCGCAGGCGGAAACCCTGTTTTGAGAGTATGGAAAGCCTATTTTTTGTTTTAGCGCTTGTAAAGGTGAATACACCGGAGAGTTTGCGTCGTGCGTCCGACTATCTGAAATTACTGGAGAAAGGCAGGGACCCCTACTACGATGATGTTGTGGTGCAGTTTCGTGGGCTTGTTAACGCACAACAGGGAGTGCTTAACAAAAAGCGTTCGTTTCTATTTCAATCAAAAGCAGAAGGGCTGTCCTTTTTGCTGGGCGCTATCGCCGATTATCTGGTTGATTCTGAGTTGCTCAGCGGATATAAGGATATGCTTGGACGTTATTCAAATAAGGCGGCGGCATGTGGGTTTGATTGGATAGCCGGAGAAATGGCCGAACTGATATGGCGTTATAGAAACAAACAGAACAAGGACGCGAAATATCGTGACAGGGCGGCGGCCATGCGGGAGAAAAGCGGTGCGGTAAGCCTGCTGGATTTGGTCGTTCGTGAGGAACCGTGGGAACTTACTCTTAAAGCGTTGGCTATGATTCAAAAGGATAAGAAGGGGGCAACAACAGGGGAGGATTCACGTCTGGTCTGGCGGTTGAAAATGAGTCGCAATGATTGGTCTATGCACCCCTATATACAAAAGAGGAGCGCCAAGGGAAACTGGAGCAAGGGAAGGGCCATAACTTTGAAGCGGTTGCAAGAAGAGCGGGTATCTCTGCCCTTTTTGACGCCTCAAGACATAGAGATATGCTCACATATTAAGTTCGAAAAAGGCTACGGTTCCTACTATTCATATAGCAAAGATTTTTACTTTTTCGATGTAGGGGCTTTCCCGGGCTTGATAGGGCATCCGTTGGTGTTTTGGGACGACGCGACAGCCGCACAGGTGGATATAGCAAGAGGGGACGTTGCGTTGCAGGTGTCAAAGAAAAAGGGCGCAATTTCAGTCGCCTTGGACCCGCCATTTTCGGACGAAGACGCTGTAGTGGTAGTAAAGGAAAGTTACGCACGGGTGGTGGTTTATGAGATTACGGAGCAACAGCGACATTTGGCTAAGATAATCCGTGGAGGCTTGCAAGTGCCGGCGGATGCGGAGAACCGTGTTGCAGAAGTGCTTGGTAATGTTGCTTCCTGTATTACGGTGCAGTCTGACATCAGCAATATAGCGGTGCAATTGCCTGAAGTTTCGGCGGATGCCCAACCTGAAGTACTGCTGCTGCCTTATGAAGAAGGGTTGCGCGCCCAGTTAATGGTGCGCCCACTGGCAAAAGGTTCTTACTATTTGCCGGGAGAAGGCGGGGAAGTGGTGTTGGCGGAGATGGAGGGGGAGCGCGTCCAGGCGCGTCGCAATTTTAAGGAGGAGCGTAATCGGGCGAGTGCCGTGGTGGAGGGTTGTCCCACCCTTAGCCGGGTGAAGCCTGAGGGGGATGAATGGCTGATTCCTGAACCTGACGGGGCGCTTGAACTACTGTTGGAACTGCAGGCATTGGGCGAACAGGTGCGTGTATCCTGGCCCAAAGGAGAGCGGATGCGGGTAACCCGCAATGTGTCCGCAGAAGATTTTCACATGCGTATTACCAGCGGCATGGACTGGTTCAGCATGAAAGGGGAATTGCATCTGGATGAGTCCCTTGTCTTTGATATGCGACAACTGCTGGAATTTATCGCTTTGTCTTCAAGCCGTTTTGTGCCCCTGGGTGACGGTCAGTTTCTTGCGCTCACCAGGACCTTCCGCAAGCGTCTCGACGACTTGCGCCTTTGCGCTGAGGAGCGTGGCGACAGTCTTCGCTTTCATTCTTTGGCTACTGCGGCACTCGAAGAATTTGCAGAGGAAGCCGGAAAGGCAAAGACAGACAAAAAATGGAAAGAACACCTTAACCATTTGCGCGATGTGCAGGCCTATGTGCCGGTGCTGCCCGACACCCTCCGAGTGGAACTGCGCGACTATCAGAAGGAGGGGTTTCAATGGCTTGCTCGACTGGCCCATTGGGGCGTTGGCGCTTGTCTTGCCGATGATATGGGACTGGGAAAAACTGTAGAGGCACTGGCGTTACTTGTGTCTCGGGCAACAGAAGGTCCATCGTTGGTGGTGGCGCCCACCTCTGTGTGTGCAAACTGGATTGACGAGACGCGGCGGTTTGCGCCCACCTTGAAGGTACATCTTTTTGGCGACGGCGACCGAAAGGCGATGCTTGGAACTTTGGCGTCCTTTGACCTCGTTGTCTGCAGTTATGGGCTCATGCAGCAGGAAGAGGAACTGATTACGGCTGTTTCCTGGAATGTTATTGTTCTTGATGAAGCCCAGGCAATCAAGAATCGAACCACGAAACGCTCAAAAGTGGCTATGAAACTTGAGGGTAAGTTCAAATTGGCGACAACCGGTACGCCCATAGAAAACCATCTTGGCGAACTGTGGAACCTGTTTCGGTTCATCAATCCCGGTTTGTTGGGTTCTTTTGAACGCTTTAACAATCGTTTTGCGGTACCCATTGAACGCGACCAGGACCGTGAAACACGTAACCGGCTCAAGCGTCTCATTCAGCCCTTTGTACTGCGCCGCGTCAAAGAGCAGGTGCTTGAGGAACTGCCGTCACGCACGGAGATTACGTTGCGCGTAGAACTCAGCAAGGAAGAGGCGTCCTTCTATGAAGCGCTTCGTCAGCAAGCAGTGGCAACCCTTGAAGGGGATGCTGAATCCCCCGGCCAGAAGCATCTGCGCATTCTTGCACAAATCATGAAGTTGCGTCGCGCCTGTTGCAACACTGCGCTGGTTTCTCCGGATATTCCCATGCCAAGCGCGAAACTTGAAGTATTCGGCGCTATTGTCGAGGAACTTCTTGAAAACCGGCATAAAGCCTTAGTGTTTAGCCAGTTTGTGGACCATCTCTCCCTTATACGTGAATATCTGGACAAGAAGAAGATTACCTATCAGTACCTGGACGGCGCTACGCCCGCCAAACAACGTAAACAGCGAGTGAACGCTTTTCAATCCGGCGAAGGCGACTTGTTCCTGATTAGTCTCAAGGCTGGCGGACTTGGTCTTAACCTTACCGCCGCAGACTATGTGATTCACATGGATCCCTGGTGGAACCCCGCCGTCGAAGATCAGGCATCCGACCGTAGCCATCGCATTGGACAGGAGCGCCCCGTGACCATTTACCGGCTTGTGGCACAAGACACTATTGAGGAAAAGATTGTAAGTCTGCACCAGAAGAAACGCGGCCTCGCCGACAGTCTGCTTGAAGGCAGCGATATGACCGGCAAAATGAATGCCGAAGAACTTTTGATGCTATTGCGGGAATCATCCGCATGATAACAATAGGGAAAAGTAGCAGGCGTTAACTTTCTTCATGTCACATTTTGTCTGAAGGATATTAGGCGTAACAGTGTGACGAAATTACCCCATGCAAAGTAGACGCGCAAAAAGAGGTTCCAGCCAATGTTTTCAGGGGTAAAAGGATGGTGGAGCTGAGGGGGATCGAACCCCTGACCTCCGCATTGCGAA
>CAZBNU010000084.1:0-5040 GCA_964493075.1 uncultured Nitrospirales bacterium
AAAGACCCTTCGAACCGGTTGCTGTGTGCCGTGGCGGGCATTAAGGAGAACGGAGAAGATTGGGCTGGTGTTGTTTTTGGCAGGGGGCGTCTGCTGTTGCCGGCACTCGAAGGGGCTGCTATTACATCAAATGAACTGGATAAATTAATAAACCGGATCACGCTTCCCTGCACCTGCCTGCAGCAGGACATGGTGCTAGGGCTTGACCTGCCCATGTTCTGGGAAAATCCTGAAGGCAGGCAGTATACACAGTTGAATGCGCCTGTGGGATATATGGAAATATCGCTGGATGACAAACTGGCGCCCTTATTTGATGAGATGCCCAGCGGCGAGAAGTCTATAAACACAGTCGCTCTAACGGCACTCAGTGCCTTGGGGCTTATAGCGGTGCTTGTGCTTTCTGTAATGTATTTGCGTCTTCGCAAAATGCATTGAGTTGCCTTTTGGATATAAAACAGGGTTCATGCTACCATCACGGTGTGAGATGGAACGCATTTAGAGTAGTACTATGAAAACTCCGATAAAAAAACTTTCCAGTAGTCGCATGCTCTTGCGAGAGATGTGGCATTCGCGGTGGAACACGATGGCGTGTGCGCTGGTGATAATGGCATCAGTGGCGTTATATGTTGCCATGTCGGATTTGGGCGCTGCTTCGGTAGATTCCACCCGGGTTTTGATGAAGGAAATGGGGTTTAATCTTCAAATTATTCCCGGCGACGCTGATCTGGCCCGCTATCAGGCATTGGACTATGACGGGCCTGTCATGCCGGAGGAATACGTTGACCGGCTTGCAGCGAGCCGCCAGATTATGGCGCAGCATTTTGTGGGGAAACTCCAGCGGACGATGGAAATTGGCGGCTATAAGGTGGTGTTGACGGGAGTGCTTGGCCAAACGATACGTACTGGTACGGTGAAGGATCCCATGCCCACTTCCTATGTGGTTCCGCGGGGTGAGGCCTTTTTTGGCGCTGCTGCCGCACGCAGTCTGAATCTGGGCGTGGGCGATCTGATTGTTATTCTTGGACGCGAATTTCAGGTAACCCGCGTGTTGCCGGAATATGGCGCCATTCCGGAAGACATTCGGGTATTTATCCATTTGCGGGATGCCCAGGAACTTCTGGGAAAACCGGGAGTAATTAATGCTATAGATGCACTTGCCTGCCAATGCCCGGCCAGCGCAAAGGATATTGTGGCGAGTGTGAGCCGGAGCATTCTTGCGACACTGCCTGATGTTCATGTGGAGCCCTATTATTCCTTGTTACTCGCCCGCCATAATCAGCGTGTGCTTGTGGCACGTATCCGCCTGGCGGTTCTTGTGGGTGCATTAATTGTGGCGGCAGCTGCCTTGTGGGGACTTACTTATCAAAACGTATCTGCACGTCGCCATGAAATTGGCGTGTTGCGTGCATTGGGTTTTTCCGATGGCAGGATACTTGGTCTTTTCGTGGGAAAGACTGTTTTGTATGCCCTGTGTGCCGCTTTGGCAGGGTGTGTCGTGGGACGTCTGTTCATCTATTGTTCAGGGATAAATGTCTCCCCTGAAATACTTACCTCAGCGACGACATTGCTTTTGTTGTTGCCTGTAACCGTGTTGGCGGCAGTTCTTTTTAGTTTGCCCTCTGTTATGAGCGTATTGTTGCGCGATCCAGCGGATATTCTGGGGGATACACTGCCATGATTATTCTTGATAATGTGTCAAAACAGTTTAAGCGTGGCCAGGAAACCGTACATGCCCTGGATAGTGTTTCCTTTCGAGTTGACAATGGAAAATTGGCGCTGTTGTGCGGCGCCTCTGGAAGCGGTAAAACAACGTTGATCAACCTGTGTGCCGGCTTGGCGTCGCCGACGGCGGGCACACTACAGATTGCGGACAACCAGGTGCATCGCATGAGCCAGGCCCAGCGCGCCGCCATGCGCGTAAAACAGGTTGCCGTGGTTTTTCAGATGTTCCATCTGGTGCCCTACCTTTCCGCCTTTGAAAATGTGCTGCTTTCGTCCCTTACCATTTCCATTCCTGATGCGCAGACGCAGGCGTTGCAACTGATGGAGCGACTGGGCATTGAGCATCGCATAAATCATTATCCCGGCGAAATGTCTGCGGGTGAGCGTCAGCGATGCGCTCTGGCACGGGCGCTGCTGGCTAAACCTGATGTGATTCTTGCAGATGAGCCGACAGGGAATCTGGATGACGAAAGTGCGGCGGTGGTATTGGAAACGCTTGATGCCTGCCGCCGGGAAGGGGCGACCATTTTGCTTGTGAGCCATCAGCCTGTGGACGCAGTACATCCAGACATGATACTTCGGTTGAAGGGTGGCAGGCTGGTGACTGACGCACCATAGAAGGGCATTGCACGGTGTAAGATGCTTTCATGAAAACATGTGTACATATTGATGCCATTGATACGTTGCCGGACAATTTTTCGGAATTCCAGGACAGCATCCGTACACGGGTGAACTTCTTATATGGTGTTGATGCCGCCCAATTTGTTCAGACCCAATTACGGCATAATGTATCTGGCCAAATCCATCGATCCGACATGCTGACCTGGGCCGCATTGGGCGATAGGGGCGATACAGTGGGGTTGCTGATCGCAGCGCTGAACGGTGACCGGGCAAGGGTTGTCATGTTGCATGTATTGCCTGGACATTTTGGTCAGGGGATTGAAGGTCAGTTGATGATAGCGGCAATCGAATTCATGCAAAAGGCAGGCATCCAAACGGTGCTGTGCGATACCTTGCTGGACGAAGCCCCGCTGGAGCCCGACATAATGGAGGGCTTAAAGGCCTATCCTCGCATTATGATGCGCGCACCTGTGGCTGCAATGACAGGAAAGCAGGTTGGGGTTGCGCCCATGACCTCACCGATAAGAGAGGAGCAGGTCAACGCTATTGCAGATTGCATTATCAGCGCCTATGAAAATCATCCGGACGGATATCTCTACCGTGAAGTGCGGGAGAAGACGGAAGCTGCGTTGATGATCAAGTCTGCCATGAATGGCGCTTACGGTCAGACCTCTGTCCAATGGATGCGAGCGCTTTGGAATGGAACGCAGTGTCAAGGGGGTATCATTGGGACGCGTCTTTTTCCCCATACCGTTTTTGTGTTACAGATATTTGTGTGCCCGGAATGTCAGGGCCAAGGGAAGGGAAAATTGCTTTTTAGAGAACTTGCGGGAGCGGTGGAGTCAGGCACCTCCGGGAACGACTTCGTATTGTGTGTATCTGCAGATAATCCAGCGGTGATATTGTACGCGAAACTTGGTTTTGTTCCCTTGTACACGACAACTGCATACTTGTGGCAAAAATCCAACGGGGAAGATCTGCGTTCTTAATAATTTGAAGCCAACCAGTCCTTTTCTGGTGTGAAGGCAGCTGATAAACGGCGTGCTTCCGCTATCTGTTTGGGAGACATGAGTTGTTTTGCGAGCATGTCCCGCCTTTTCGCGGCGTCGTCCACTCCCTGGGCGCTTGCCAAATCAAACCATACATAGGCTTTGGTAAAATCACGCAGGACGCCTTCGCCGAGAATATAACATCCACCGAGATTATATTGGGCATCGCCATTGCCGTGGTTAGCGGCCCTGCTGTACCATGCCGCGGCCCGCTTCATATCTTTTGCTATACCCTCGCCGTTGGCATAGCACGCACCCAGATTAAATTCTGCCAGAGCGTATCCCTGTTCGGCGGCCTTCTGATACCATTCCAATGCCAGGTCAATATTCTTGGGAACCCCATCTCCCAGATAATAGCAAAGCCCCAGGCAGAATTGTGCTACGGCGTTATGCTGTTCTGCCGACATTCGATACCATAGCACGGCGTCTTCATGATTGCATGGCACGCCTTCCCCTTTGTTATAGCACCTGCCCAGATAACATTGTGCTTTGGCGTCTCCCGCTTCGGCGGCAATGCGAAACAAAGAGGCTGCTTTCTCCTGATTTTTATAAACGCCATCGCCTGACAGGTAGCACAAAGCCAAATCGCATAAAGCCGACATATCGCCCTGTTCGGACTTTATGCGTAGGTCATTGATGACTTTATCTTTTCCGGTCATCCAGTTTTTGATTTTGTCCCACACCTGCTCTAACTCCTGCGGTAACTCAATGCCTTTGACCCTATAAACACAAGTATAAGGATATTTCCTGTGTTGTGCAAACCATAGTCTGCTTTTCCTGTGTTGTATTAACATAACCCATATCCGGTACAATGTTGTTTATGACTTTAATTTACTATCCATGAACATTAACGGGAGATATGCACAATGTCCGAAAAAAGAATAGTCACAAGAAGGCAGTTTATCAGAAATACCCTGCAAGGCACAGCAGCCGTAGTTGCTGCACCTTACATCCTGCCATCGGGGATACTGGCATCTGGCGACAGGCCGGGTGCGAATGACCGCATTTGTGTCGGCGTTATTGGGCCGGGCCGTCAGGGCAGTTCCTTGATGGCGTCGGCAGGAAAAGTGAAGGACATTGAACTTGTGGCATTTGCAGATGTGTATCAGGCGCGTCTTGACCGGGCGCTGTCAAGGCATAAAAAGGCAAAGGGCTACCGTCACTATCGCGAGATGCTTCAGGATCCCAATATTGATGCCGTGTTTATTGCCACCCCGGACCACTGGCATGGCATGAATACGGTGCACGCTTGTGAGGCGGGGAAAGATGTGTATGTGGAAAAGCCCATGAGTTTGACTGTTCGTGAGGGGCAGTTGATGGTAGAAGCCGCCCGCAAATATGAACGTGTGGTGATGACAGGCAGCATGCAGCGTTCCATGGAGCGGTGCCGCATTGGGTGTGAAATGGTGCGCAACGAACGTGCAGGAAAGATAACAGAGGTGCATACGAACAACTACCCCAGTCCCTGGGACTGCACGTTGCCGGAACAGCCGGTTCCTGATGGATTGGATTGGGACATGTGGTGCGGCTCTACAGAACCGCGTCCTTACCATGAAGATTTGTATGCGCCCCGCGGCAATGGCAAAAAAGATGATCGGGGTCCGCTGGGTTGGATTTCGTACCGGCCTTATTCAGGCGGGGAAGTGAC
>CAZBNU010000084.1:5140-11753 GCA_964493075.1 uncultured Nitrospirales bacterium
GGGGAGAATGAAATACATCTGGAAGTCAGCGACAATCACATCCAGCACTTTGTGGACTGCATACGTTCACGCAAAACTCCCATCACTGACGTGGCGGTAGGCCATAGTACCACCAATGTCTGCCATATTATCAACATTGCCCGGTGGGTCGGCAGAAAACTGACATGGGATGCTGAACAAGAGCAGTTTTTCAACGACGATGAAGCAAACAGTCATCTTCAACGCGCCATGCGCGCCCCCTATACTTTTTAACGCCTGCTGATTACAGCGGAAAATTAAACTTCTCGTATTCGCATTCGGTTCGCGCTTGTGCGAAATAGGCTTCCGCTCTTTCCGCAATGTCGGGGTGTTCCGCGGCGACATTATGTTCTTCGGCGAGATCGCTGGACAGGTCATAGAGTTCGATAGCGTCAAAGGGCCGTTTACTCATGCCGGTTTGCACGGCCTTCCAATTGTCGAAGCGAAGTGCCCGTTTGCCGCCCTGCTCGTGGAATTCCCAGTACAAATACGCATGGGTTTCCTGTGCATCGTTGCGTCCCAGCAGCGTGGGCAGATAGGAAATGCCATCGGTTTTTCTAGGCATCTGGGTATCAGCAAGTTCACAGGCTGTTGCCGGGAAATCCCAGAATGCGGCGATGTGGTCGGTAGTCGTACCCGGTGCTATACGGCCCGGCCACCAGGCGATGAACGGTACGCGAATACCGCCTTCATACATGTCGCGCTTGCCGCCGCGCAAGGGACCGCTGGAATTGAAGAAAGAACGATCATGGCCGCCTTCGTTCATGGCGCCGTTATCGCTTGTAAATATCACCAGGGTGTTGGAATCCAGCCCTAGCGATTTCAGTTTTTCAATAACAAGACCGATGTCATGGTCCATGCGGGAAACCATGGCGGCGAAGGTGGTGCGTGGTTCCTCTTCACTTCGGTAGTGGTTCTGCCGGGTTGGTTCTTCCTCGAACTGACCGCGATATTTGGCTTTCCAGTCTTCTGGGGCGAACAGGCTGGCATGGGGGATTTGTAAAGATAGATGAAGAAAAAAAGGCTTATCCCGTTCTTCCTCCAAGTAGCGCAAAGTATCTTCCAGAAATAAGTCTTGGCTGTAAACGGTTCCTTCATGAAGTTTGTTGTCGGGATAGTGCACTTCTTCTCCGTTGCGGTAAAGCACTTCAGGGAAGTAGTGATGGGCGTCTCCGTGAGATATGTAGCCGAAGAAATGGTCAAAGCCCTTTTCATTGGAGAGTTCAGGAGTGGCGCGACACCCCACGCTGGATTTGCCAATCATTGCGGTTGTATATCCTGCGTTCTTCAACACTTCAGCAATGGTAATGTCATCAGGATTCTGTCGCAGCATTACTTCTCCGTTTCCCCGAACATGAACATGGCCGGTATGTTGTCCCGTGAGAAGGCAGGCACGGGAAGGGGCGCAAACCGTGCTGCCAGCGTAATGCTGTGTAAAACGAAGACCCTCTGCTGCCAGTTTATCTATGTTTGGCGTCTTGATGGTTTCCTGACCATAGCAGCCCAAATCACCATAGCCCAAATCATCGGCAAGTATAAATAGGATGTTTGGTTTTGGGTGTTGCGCGGCTGCTGCAAAGGTGTTCGATGCGAAACCAGTCAAAAAAGCACTGCCAGCAAGTTTCATGAATTCCCGTCGTTGCATTCTAATCTCCTTCTGTGTTTGCGCATTCATAATTATCATGTCTCTTGATTATACAGGATGTTTTTCGTTAATTCACGGAAAGCATCCATAAACAAAACTGCCGAACCAACAGGATAGTGGCTCGGCAGGGTGATTTTATGAATATTGTCTTCAGATGCAATAATCGGAGATATCCGTCTATTCTCTGTGCTAAGGTTTGGCGCGGTCTCCTGTTAACAGGCGAGTGCCGGTTCCCGAATAGGGAAGCTTTCAAGGTAGGGTGTCTCGGGCGTACTGAAACGGCCAACCTCGGTGATAGTAACGTCACCGAGATCGAGTTCCTCCTGAATGTAACGCAATACATCCCGCGGATTGGTGTTTCCGCAGGTGAATACGTCCATGGCTATCAGCCCGAGATCCGCATAAGTGTGTGCGGAACAGTGGCTTTCGTCGAGTAATACGACGGCCGTAAATCCAGGCGGGGAATCACTACCGAACTTGTAGCGTACCTGAGATACGACGGTTGCCCCGGCCAGCTCTGCTGCGCGTGCCATCACGTTCAGCACCAGTCTGTCGTTCAAACAGACTTCTCTGGCCACATTACGACAGTCCATTAATAGATGTCTACCCTTGTGCAACTCATAAACCCTCCTAAAGTTTGGGTTATAACAAAGCCGGCGGTTATGCCCGCAAAAGCGGTCCAAACACAACCCCGGCATAGAGACAGAAATATGCTCCTCATGCAGTGAACGATGAAGGGGAGCGTATGGTACAGGAAATAAAGAGGAAATTCAACATTTTGACTGAACTTTTTTTGTCAGTTACTGTGTTGAAATAGGATCGTGCCGTAAATGTTATTCTTTACTGTTTTCCAAAAGATTTCTCAGGTTTTGCAGTCCAATGCGGATGCCAGTCAGCGGGTCTTCCATGCCTTCAAACTCTATGGAGAGCGGTCCATCGTAGCCGTTATTTTTTAGTAGATGCAGGCACTGTTGTACAGGTATTTCACCATGTCCGATGATGGCGCCGCGCAAATAATTTCCTGCCCGCGACTTGAACCAACCTTCCCCCGGGCAAGGCAACATGCCGGACTTGGTGTGGAAATCCTTTACGTGAACGTGAATGGCGTAGGGGGTTAGTCGGCCCACTGCTGCTGCACAATTTTCGTCAACACACGCAAAGTTTCCAATATCCACCAATGCGCCAAAGTTGGGGTGATTCACTGCACATATGAATTTTTCCACGCGGTCACTGTCCTGACAGAAGTACCCGTGGTTTTCCACCATGGTGCGAATACCCAGTTCAGATGCAAATTCGGTGACGGCGAGACAGCCCTCCATGAGACGGGGCAATGCAGCATCAAAACTTTTGGCGCCGTGATGGTCAGCAGGAAAACCCTGGGTGGCATCATGTCGCATACCGGAAGCACCCAGGGTATGGGCTACCCGCACCTCTTCTTTTACCCGTTCGATTTCTGCATTGAGGTCGCCATTGGATCCTTGAAGAAAGTCGGCGCCGATGGGGTAATTGGTGATGGCAAGTCCGTATTTTTCGCAGGCTGCGCGGGCTTTTTCTGCAAAGGACAACGGGGACTCCCCTTCAGGCAATGTAAAACCGGCGAATTCAATGCTTTCAAAGCCTAGTTCTGCGGCTTTGGGAATAACATCCAGTTGGGACATAACCCCGTCATTTACCAGACGGGAGAAACTGTAGGAACTCACACCGATTTTCATGACCACATCCTTTGTTTAATGGACAAAATGGACTTTATGGACAGTATGGACTTTATGGACGCTATGGACAACACAAAATGTCCGTAGTGTCCATTTCGTCCATTCAGTCCATTTTAAGTTTTACCACCCAGGCATGGTCACAAGGCATTTCATTTATGGGTATACACGGTATTTTTATGGTTACAGTCTTATCGTTGATGATTGTTTCCAGAGTATCGTCATAGCCCAGCATTGACGCCTTTATCGCGTTTGCGTTGACAACATTGGGCAGCACCAGTTCTGTCCCTGGCCATTCCAGGCAGATGGCATACGCGGTATCGTCTTTTAATGTGAAACGCACTTTGTCCATTTCCGGAGCATCCGCCCAGTTGTTGGTGCCGTAGATGGCTTCACCATTAACATCAAGCCAGATACCCATTTCGAGAAGACGCTGCTGCATAATTTCCGGGATGCGTCCATCCGCTGTGGGGCCAATGTCCAGCAGGAGATTGCCGCCACGGCTGACCGTGTCAATCAGCAGGTGTAGCAATTCTGTGGTGCTGCGATAATTGTCAGCAGTTTCATTACGGTTATACCCAAAAGACTTGCCCATGCCCTGGCATTCCTCAAATAGGCCTTTCGCCATGAGCGGTCCCTCGGAACGATGCTGGTATTCAGGTGTCGCGAAACCGCCGTGGATGCTGCGAGTGCCTTTCCCCCAACGGTCGTTTATGGCAACATCTTTGGGCGCGGACGATTCATTGAAAAGCCATGCCAGAAATTCTGTGCTGCGCCAAGTGGTGTCGGGATGATCCCATTCGCCGTCTGGCCATACGAGGTCTGGTTTGTACTTTTCAACGAGCCCTTTTAACTGCGGAATCATATATTCGTCAACATAACGCTGCACATCACTTTTGTAGATGGGATTAAACCACTCATACAGGGAATAGTAATAACCCATGCGCAGTCCCGCTGCTCGAACTGCTTCTGTAAGGTCGCCCAGCAGGTCGCGGTGTGGCCCGATATCGCGGGCATTCCAGTTCCAATTGGTATCATCCGGCCAAAGGCTGAAGCCTTCGTGGTGTTTTGACGTCAGCACGATATACTTCGCACCGGATCGCTTGAAGATATCTGCCCACAATTCCGGATCATACATTTCCGCTTTGAACATGGGGGCAAAGTCTTGATACTGAAACTTTTCTCCATAGGTCTTTTCGTGGAAAGCCCATGTTTCACCCTTTTTATTCATCATATCATGCCAGTACCATTCGGAATAGCGGTCTTTGGGTCCCCAGGAGGGCACGGAATAGACGCCCCAGTGTATAAAAATGCCGAACTTGGCATCCTCGAACCATTGCGGGTTGGGGCGTGAATCCAAACTTTCCCAAGTGGGCTCATAGGTGGCCTGGGACAGTGCCGCCAGTAGGGCAAGTGTCAATGCGGTAGTCATGGTGTTGCTCCTTGGTTGTAAACTGTGCTTCTATATCTCATTGTTGTCAAGTGCCTTTACGCCGGTCATGCCCAACGCCCCCACAACGTATATTAAACCTGCGAAACGTTCGTCTTTGGTCAGTCCCTGCTTGTAGCGATAATAAATCTGCTGGGCAATGACGGCGAGTTTCAACAGGCCGAAAATGTAATAGAACATGATTTTAGAAACATCCCGACCTGTGCGTTCGCCGTAGGCGTTCACGACTTCCTGCCGGGTCATGCATCCGGGCTCAAGGGTAAGAAAGCAGGGAACCATGCCGATGGAAATATCCTTGGGTTCGTTCCAGTAACTGAGAACCACCCCCAAATCCATCAACGGGTCACCGATGGTACACATTTCCCAGTCGAGCACGCCAATGATGCGCGTAAGGTCGCCAGGGTCAAGAACGATATTGTCGAATTTGTAATCGTTGTGGATGAATACGGCATCTGTATCTTCCGGACAGTTTCCCTTGAGATAGGCGGCAAGTTGTTCAATAACGGGGATGTCGTCTGTTTGGGAACCTCGATAACGGTCTATCCAGCCGTCAACCTGCCGTCGCGCAAAGGAACCTTCCCTGCGCAAATCAGCAAGCCCAATGGCCTCATAATCCACGGCATGAAGATGGGCAAGATTGTCCACAAATCGTTCGCAAAGAGTGGTTGCCAGTTCCGGTGTTCCTTCAAATTCTTTTGGTTTCTTGCCGCGCAGGATAACCCCTTCGATGCGCTCCATGACATAGAAAGGCGCACCGATTATAGAAGCATCATCACAGTAGGCAAGTGGTTTTGGAGCGGCGGGATACACAGGGTTAAGAGCCGAGAGAATACGGAATTCCCGTTGCATGTCATGAGCGGCTTTAACCTTGCTGCCCTTGGGCGGACGTCGCAGGATCATCTCTTGGGTGTCACCCTTGATAAGATAGGTCAGGTTGGAGAATCCGCTGGGAAACTGGTGTATGTCTGTAATAACGCCCATGTTCGGGACAGACTCTGCAAGCCAGTTTTGCAGGGCATCTTTGTTAAGTTCTTCGCCTTGTCTTACAGGGCGCGGTTGATCCAATAGAGTCCCCATGACCTATCCTTGTATTCCCATTTCTCCGGCATATTTCCGAAGAATACGTTTTGCCACAGACAATTTATGCACTTCATCGGTGCCGTCGTAAATGCGGGAGGCGCGTTCCATCCGGTAGAAGTTGGCGATGGGCGTATAGTCTGTCACGCCCAGACCTCCGTGCGCTTGAAGGGCACGATCTACCACACGCATCATGGTGTTGGCAACAGTAAATTTTATCAACGAGATTTCATCGCGGGCGGCTTTTGCGCCGTGGTTGTCTATGATCCAGGCAGCATGGAGCACCATGAGCCGTGCCGCATCAATCTCCGCCCGGCTTTCAGCAATCCAACCCTGTACAAATTGCTTGAATGCCAGTGGTTTGTCGGGGCTGATTTCTCGTTCCAGTGCACGTTGGCACATCAGGTCAAAGGAACGTTCGCAAATGCCGATCCAGCGCATGCAATGGTGGATACGTCCCGGCCCGAGCCGTTCCTGTGCCATCAGGAATCCTGCGCCTTCCGGGCCAATCAGGTTGGATTGGGGCACGCGGCAATTTTCAAGCCGTACTTCAGAATGGCTTGCCCAGCCCTCGCCACGATGTCCCATAAATGGGGTTGTCGCCTCGATAATGAAGCCGGGCGTATCTGTGGGCACAAGAATCTGGCTGGCGCGGAAGTGGGGGGGAGCATTCGGATCGGTAACCGCCATGACCACGCAGAATGCCGCGCCGTC
>CAZBNU010000084.1:11853-15457 GCA_964493075.1 uncultured Nitrospirales bacterium
GACAATCCCATACCGCCATGTTCTTTGGCAATCTGCGGCAGCCACATGCCCAATTCCTTAACCTTCTGCCGCTTTTCATTTAATAGCGGTTCAGCAGCGCCAAAGCCTTTTTCCAGTACTACAGGCTCAAGGGGATACAATTCCTCCTCAACAAATTTACGTGCCCGGTCAAGTTTGGATTGCAGTTCAACAGAAATCGAGAAATCCATGTATAAGTTCCTTATGGGTTTGTCATCAACGGGAAACGATATGAATAAGTATAGTCAAGCCGAAAGATGTGTTCAAATAATCCCTAATCTCTGTCTCTCTGAGTCTCTGTGGTAAAAATCTTGGCATTACGTCGAATACCCTCACATTTGGCGCGAACAACTGGCGTACCATCAAATAATTGGTGAAACTGTTCTTCTGAGACTTCTGCAAGTTTAGCGGCATCCAGAGAAGCAAACTCCGGATGTTCCACGTGAGCATCTTTATCGAGTTCTTTTTTATTCCACGGGCAAACTAACTGACATGCATCGCAGCCAAATATCCAACCGTTCATGTTGTTGGCTATTTCTGTCGGGATATTGCCACGGTTTTCAATGGTGTGATAAGAAATGCATTTCCGTGAATCAACAACACGATTTCTGATGATGGCATCTGTCGGGCACGCATCAATACAAGCGCGGCAATTACCACAACGGTTTCTTACTGGAGTATCGGAAACAAGTTCGGCGGTTGTAATGATAGTTGCCAGAAATATCCAGGAACCCAGTTTTGGATGGATGACAAGCCCATTACGTCCAATGAATCCGATGCCTGCACGATACGCCCAGATACGTTCCCGCACCGGACCGCTGTCTATGGAAGCATACAACGCAGGGACTGTCCCTTCGATCTCAGGTCTGTCACTGTGCCCTTCGGTAATTTCTTCAATATATGCCGCAAGTTCTTTCAACGGTCTCAGTAGCGCTTTGTGATAGTCACGTTCCCAGGCATAACTGGCGATACGGGGAACTCCCGGAGTCAATTTACTGCTGTGTGGAAAATAGGATTTGGCAACCACGACCACGGATTTCGCACCCGGTACTTTTTGTGTCACATGCTGCCGGATATCCCGGGTACGCTCCATCCACGCCATATCCGCATGATAACCAGCATCCAGCCAGGCGTCAAAGCCGTCATCGGCCTCAGCCTCGACGGAAGCAATGCCGCAAGCGTCAAAGCCTAAGTTTTGGGCGCGATGCTTAATCGAAATTGTCGTGTTGATTATATTCATAGTCATTTCGTGTTGCAGTCTTATCCCCGGTCTATTTTATTTCCCACTGTATGCGTTGTCCGGTTAGTCCATTGACAGAAAAGCAGAAAAAATCATTTTCAATTGTATAGGCAACGGGAAGGTCATCAACAGTTAGTCTCAAATTATCTATGCAGGAATCACTTGGTTTATGTATTCTGAATGCAAAAGTTCCATCTGCCACAGGCGTATAATAACCGCGGCAGGCGTCCGGCAGAAAGGCGACTCCGACCAGGGGCGAACGGAATACAAAAGAGTTAAAGGGGAGTCTCGGGGAGATACATAATGTGTTTTCCGCTACCTCGATACCCGCCATACGAATAATGTTGAGCAGGGGGCCTGCGTGGTAGTTGGCGTTCATGATCGGGAAGTCGGTCATGGGGGTGACCACATGATTGTAGGTCTCTCCCGGATGCTTGTTGCAACTGGCATTGAAGGCGTCGGGGCCGCTCCAGATACCGTACCAGATGTCAGGATACGCCTCTGCCCGTTGTTTCATGGTGGTGCGCAGGAAAAAGTCCCACCCTGCCTTCGGGTCAATGGCGGACAATAGCCATGCCGTCCAGGAGTTTACCGCTGCCCAGATGCCGCCGTTGGTGTCTGCACCGGGTTGCAGGAACAATCCTTTCATGGGTGGCGCCAATGCCGTGGCACCGTGCGGTTCCGGGTGGACACATTTCTCTTGAATTGATTGAAGTAACGCTTGTTGTTCCTTTGCATCAAGAAGGCCTGCAAGGGTAGGGAATGCCTGACAATCCAGAAAAAGATTGTCTGATCCGAGCATCCGGTCACCTACTCCCAGGTAGCCCCGGGACCACCACTTGCCGTTCCAGAGTTGCATGGCAACTTTAGACTGGGTTTCTCCGAATGTTTGTAATTCCTCTGCAAATTCAGGGGCACTATCCTGAATCAAAGTTGACAGGTTCGGCAAAACAAGCGCGGCAAGACCTGCATTTAACAGGGATTCCCCTTTGCGGATGGTGGCGAGTTTTCGCTTGGAAAAACCGACAAGAGCGTCGTTCCAGTCGCCCGTGCCGCAACGAATCATGCCATGTTTGCCTGTGCCGACCTTTTCCTTCAAATGGCGAAAGGCCGCCTGTAGATGTTCCATGCCTGTACCGGTCTCATTGGATGTGTGCCTGCTGTACGGGATATCCTCATCAAGAAGGGAGAAGTCGCGTGTGGCTCCAAGATATTCTGCCGACGCCCAGAGGAAAAACAGGTCGAGATCGCTACTACTGGCGTGGACGCCTGCACCGGATTGTTTGCCAAAGCCGATATGCGCATACGGCAACGCACCGGAATGTGCATCCTGAGAGGTCATGGAAAATTTCAGCATTTCCCTTGCAAGGTCGGGACGCAGATAGATTAAGGGCAAGGTAAACAGGGCAAAATCACGATGTGCGCCTAGTGCGCCGTGCAACATGCTATAAGCTGAACCCTGATCCACCACATGACAGTCGTTGTATTCCTGATAGATGGTGTTCGCCTGCAGGTAATAGGAATGCCAGTGCAGTTCACGGTTCAGCCAGTCCGTATCCGGCGCGATGAGTTCAATCCGGGCGCGTGGGGGAGGGGATAGGGCCTGTTTTTTCAAAGAATCCAGACAACCAGGGAGCGTGTCCGGTTGGGCATAGCCATAAAGATAATGCAGTTCTCGGGTCTCGCCTGGTTCGAGCGTGAAGGTGCGTTCGGCCGCTAGAATCACATTGCCTGTGAGGGAAGATACAGGATGATCAAGTATTGTTGATACCGTGTTGCCGGAAAGAAAAGCATCTCCGTCCGTGGCAAACTTGGCCGAAATATTGTTATCCAGACATACGAGGAATGCCGCGTTTGGATGGTAATCACCCCATGTGGCGAGGTTGCGGGCTGGCATTTTGGCGGGATTTTTAAGACGCCATTCCGTCCATAAGACGCCGGTCTGCTCATCAACGTGTGAATAGGTGCTGAATTTTTTGTTGAATCGTCGCCGCCAGGCGGTGAACAGTCCCTTCATCTGATGGGTCATGACCAATGCGGGCAGCAACACATGCAGGTTGGCAGTCCAAAACTCTGTTAGTGTCACCTGCTGTGGTGAATCGTTGTTGTTGGTGATACGGCTTGTAGAGAGTAGAGCGGGCAGATTTCCTGGAGGCGCTTCGATTCTTTCAACTAGCTGCAAACCGTCGTAGGAGGTGTGCTTTTCAAAATAGCCGATGCCGAAAAAGCGTCGCTGTGTTGCCCCGTCTGGCAGTTGTGACCAGAGCGTATTCCATCTGTAGCCGTTGCTTTCCACATATTTATACCCGCCTGCATACTGATGTCGCTTCGGTTCCCATTTATTGA
>CAZBNU010000085.1:0-15384 GCA_964493075.1 uncultured Nitrospirales bacterium
ACCGGATCGCAACTGGAACATCACGGATGCCGCCACCAAGGAATTAAAACTAAAACATCTGGAATCCTTCATGCGCGAAGCGCGGCTTCGAGCATTGCCTGTTTTCATCGGTACGGAAATGAACGCCTATGGACAGCGTTTTGTGGATAAACTGGATACCCCGGAACTTGCCCCCTACTTCAAGGACTTTCAGGAGGGCATGTACATATTGAACGGGCATACCGTTTTACAGGCCCATGCGGGCATGGGATATTTAAGCGACTGGGCTGCAAATGCTTTTGCGTCCGCCCGCGATAAGAACCGCTTCTTTGCCCGTTTCGGGAAAAGCATCAAGCCGGGCATGCAGGAATACCTGGGGACAATAAGCACCGAGGCAACACCGGACACAATCCTGCGGGTTTTATCCTGAAGGCGACCGTTGGTTTCACCCAATGCAGAACACAAACAGAGGAACTGCTCCACATAGCAGTTCCTCTGTTTCAATATTAAGGTTTTCGCCGGGCGCTTTAGTTAATCAACCTTGTATTCGCCACGGTCCACAAGCTCGATGCGCGCCGTTTCTGCCGCATCACCGACACGGTTTCCCAACCGCATAATCCTTGTATAGCCGCCGGGACGATCAACATAGGTGGGGCCGATTTCGTTGAAGAGTTTGCGGACAACTTCGTCATCCCGCAATTTGGCAAAAGCACGGCGACGATTGGCCACGGTATCCGTTTTTGCAAGGGTGATCAGTGGCTCCGCAAACATGCGCAGCTCCTTCGCCTTGTAAACACCCGTTTCAATGGCATCATGCTTAAACAATGCAACTGCCAAGTGCTTCATCGTTGCCTTACGATGAGACATATCACGCCCAAGTCTTCTTCCTGATTTTCTATGACGCATAATTATATTCCTTAATCCGCATCTTCAACGTCGACATCAGAATCATCTTCTTCTTCAATCATCTCAATATCGTCGTCTTCAATGTCGTTACTGTCATTTTCTTCCGCTTCGCCTTGCTCTTTGTCCCCCGTGCTGCGCATTCCAAGAGACAAGCCAAGGGTTTCCAGAACCGCCTTTATTTCATCCAGTGACTTCTTGCCGAAATTCGGAAAATCCATCATTTCGGGTTCCGTGTACGCTATTAATTGCCCCACGTTGGCTATCTTAGCCGCCTTCAGACAATTGGCCGCACGAGCGCTTAAATCTAGTTCTTCAACAGAACGAGCATACAGACGCATCATCTCTGCGTTTTCAGCGCTAAGCGCATCCGGATCCTGCGCTTCATCATCAATCGTTTTTGCAAAAATCTCAAAGTGTTGAATCAGTATCCCAGCAGCACGACGCACGGCCTCATCAGGGGCAATGGAGCCATCAGTCCAAACATCAAGCTGTAACCGATCGTAATCCGTCATCTGGCCTACACGCGCGTCCTGAATCTGAAAATTTACCTTGGTCACAGGCGAAAAGTTTGCATCCAGGTAAATCGTTCCCAACGGGGCATGCTCAAATTCAAACTCTTCGGCCGTCTTATAACCCGACCCACGCGCGACTTTAATCTCCATGGTAACGGCAGTATCTTTGCTGACCGCAGTAAAAACAGGCATTTCCGGGTTGAAAACATCTATGTTCTGACCCTCAAAAAGATCCGCTGCCGTCACAACGCCTTCACCCTTATGGGTAAAAGTAAAAATAACGGATTCCCCTTCGTTGAGCCGAATGCGGCACCGCTTGAGGTTGAGAACCACATCAGTGGTATCTTCAAATACGCCGGGAATCGCCGAAAATTCGTGGGGAACATCCTCAAATCGTATGGCCGTGACAGCGCTGCCTTCGAGCGATGCAAGTAGCACACGCCTCAGCGAATTACCAACAGTGGTGCCATATCCCCGTTCAAAAGGCTCGGCAATAATACGGGCATAATAATTATCTGCACCTTCTTCAATGCGATAAATCTTCGGAATAGTGAAGTCTTTTTCGTTCATGTGTACACGCCTCTCCAGAATCGTGTTAAGTACCCTAACTCGAAAGGAAAACAGCCTGACCAGGACCCGCGGCAGCGTTCGTAAACACCACCGCCATCCAGTTGTTCCTCTTAAACACGCCTACGTTTGGGCGGGCGACATCCATTATGCGGAATGCGCGTTACGTCTCGTATAAGCGTAACGGTCAATCCACACGCCTGAATAGCTCTGATGGCAGATTCGCGTCCGGCGCCAGGTCCATTCACATAGGCTCGAACTTCTTTCAAACCCAAGTCGAGCGCTTTCTTGCCCGCCTGCTCCGCAGCCAGCTGCGCCGCGAAAGCAGTGCTCTTACGCGAACCGGAAAAGCCAACCTGCCCGGCACTTGACCACGATATAACATTGCCCTGTGGATCCGTAATGGAAATAATGGTGTTATTGAAGGTCGCCTGAATGTGCGCCACTCCGGAAGTAACATTCAGGACTTGTTTGCGTTTTTTTACCTTGCCTTTTCTCTTGTCTTTTGCCACGTTCAGCGTCTCCTGGCGTAATACCGCCATGTAATATGAATATCGGCGCTCCGTGAACCATCACTGCGCCCACAACAACCTATTTCTTCTTGACCACAGCCATGCGACGAGGGCCCTTGCGGGTGCGTGCATTGGTGCTGGTGCGTTGTCCGCGAACCGGAAGACCGCGCTTATGACGCATACCACGGTACGCATTAATATCCATTAACCGCTTGATGTTCGCAGTAATTTCACGGCGAAGATCGCCTTCAACCTTGTACTCATTTTGTATTTCGTTTGCAATCTTGGTTACTTCTTCATCGGTAAGATCGCGAACCCGTGTGTCCGGGTTAATGCCAACCTTGTCGAGCATCTTCTTTGCGCTCGTGGGTCCAATCCCGTAGATTGACTGCACTCCAACTTCAACGCGCTTTTCACGCGGAAGTTCGACGCCGACTATACGTGCCATGTACGTTTTCTCCCTTACATATCGGGCTTAGGTTTAAGGGCATGAAGCAACCGCCATCATGCGCAGCCTCAGCCAACTTGTTTATGATTTCCGTTGCGGACTGTATCATGCCGCACCAGCAATAACCATCACTTCTGACGGTAGGTAATCCTACCGCGACTCAGATCATACGGAGACATTTCCACCTTAACAATGTCACCAGGAAGTATGCGAATATAGTGCATCCGCATCTTTCCGGAAATATGTGCTAAAATCTTATGACCATTTTTCAACTCAACTCGAAACATTGCGTTCGGCAATGTCTCCATCACAGTACCTTCTACTTCTATGGCCTCTTCTTTCATGAACGTTCCATCTTTTCTTCTATCAAACTTGTTCCGTCACTTTCTGCCGCGTTACTCACTCCGGACGCTCGCCCCATCGAAGCGCGTCACACAGGGAAAGAATCTCGCCGCAATCTTCACGCACCACAATACTATGCTCAAAGTGTGCGCTGGGTTTACCATCACGCGTCACAACAGTCCAGCCGTCCTTTTTCACGCGGACAGCACCACGACCTGCCGTAACCATCGGCTCTATCGCAAGCACCATGCCCGTTTTTAGCCTTGGACCCGGCGAACCATTGTCAAAGTTCATTATCTGCGGATCCTCGTGCATTTCAAGGCCAATACCATGACCCACAAAATCACGAACAACGTCAAACCCAGCGTCACGGCTGGTCCGCTCAATCACAATACCAATATCATTAAGGCAGTTGCCTGCCCGCGCAGTGCGTATCGCACGGGACAACGCCAAATCGGTTACGTCAAGTAACTTCATGCGTAGCGCATCCACCGCACCACAAGCATGCGTTATCGCCGCATCACCGTAATAACCTTTATAACAAGCGCCAATATCAACGCTGACTATTTCGCCTGGCCGAAACTTCCGCTTTCCCGGAATACCGTGAACAACTTCCTCTTCAAAGGAAATGCACGTCGAAGCGGGAAACCCGCGGTAACCCTTGAACGCCGGCGTGGCGCCTGCTTCACGAATTACCGACTCCACGGCCTTGTCAACATCTCGGGTCGTTACGCCCGGTTGTATCAATTCAAACGCAACCTGGTGCGCCTTCGCCACAATCACGTTGGCCTGACGCAACAAGTCAATCTCTCTTTCGCTCCGTATCGCAATCATGATGTAAGTCCGAACGCGGCTTTTTCAGAAATGCAACCGCGCCTACACACGCCAAAACACGCTGCTCGACTATAGCAGTATATCATGATTGCCGTGCCTATTGCATCCTGAAGTAACATTAGAGACGACGGGAACGAATACGACCGCCCTTGGTGCTCCCAAATCCTTCATAATGTCTCATTACAAGATGTTGCTCAATCTGCTTCACTGTATCCAGTGCCACACCTACCAGAATCAGCAAACTGGTGCCACCGAAGAAGTGGGCAATATGCGGATCAGGAACGCGCAACACTTGCATAATAACAACAGGAACAAGCGCAATGCCAGCGAGAAACAGGGATCCTGACCACGTAATCAAAGACATGATACGGCCAAGATAATCCGCCGTGGCCTTGCCAGGACGGACCCCAACAATTACACCACCATACTTCTTCATATTGTCCGCCATTTCCGCAGGACGGAAGGTACTGGCAGTATAGAAGAACGAGAAAAATATGATCAGCACCGCGTAAATAATATTATATATCACGCCCATAGGATTAAATGCTGCACTCAAACCTGTCTGAATCCAAGTAAGTGATTCCGGAAGCCGCAAAGAATTGATAAGCATATCCGGCAGCATCAGAATTGAACTTGCAAAAATGATGGGAATCACGCCTGCCTGATTAACTCGCAACGGGAGGTAGGTTCGCTGCCCGCCTGAAACACGGCGCCCTTTAACTTGGCGAGGATACTGCACCGGAATGCGCCGCTGTCCCGTAGTAATCAGAATTGCGCCAGCAATAACAAATACCATCATGAAAGCAAGTACAAGAGCGGTGGCCATGGTTATCTGGCCATTTCGCATGAGCGAAAGCAAATTAGTCACCGCTGTCGGCATACCGGAAACAATACCTACAAAAATAATCAGGGACATGCCATTGCCTATGCCGCTCTCGGTAATCTGTTCGCCAAGCCACATGATGAATGCTGTACCAGCAGTCATGGTGATAACAGTCAAAATTATGAAGAAAAAGCCCGGATTAGGGACAATCTCAGTACCCAGACTCTGGAGATACATAGCCATGCCAGCGGACTGCACAACGCAAAGACCGATTGTGCCGTAACGGGTGTAATCATTGATTTTGCGCTGACCTTCCTGTCCTTGCTTCTGAAGATTTTCAAGGGCGGGAATTACATTCACAAGGAGAGACAAAATAATGGATGCCGTGATATAAGGCATAATGCCAAGGGCAAACACAGTGGCACGTGTAAACGCACCACCGGTGAACATATCATAAAAGCCAAGCAACCCGCCACCACCGGTGAACATAGCCGCCAAAGCGCTGCCGTCCACACCAGGCACCGGGACATGCGAACCAAGACGAAAAATGGTCAGCATGAGCAATGTAAAAATGATGCGACTCTTAAGTTCAGGAATCTTAAAAGCGTTCTTAAAGGCTTCAATCGGTTCAGCCACAATATCACTCCTTACCAGAGATGCTTTCCTGCTTACGCATCTGCCTCTGTCGTGTTTTCTTTCGCTTCGGAAACATCCGTCTCCACACCACTATCAGATGCTACTTGCAACAGAGCGACGGTACCGCCTGCTTTCTCAATCTTCTCACGAGCCGACGCGCTGGCAGCCTGCACTCTCACCGTAAAACGCTTGGTAATCTCGCCCCGTCCAAGAATCTTTACACCGCCGCTTTTAACTTTAATAATGCCAGCGGCGCGCAGGTTTTCAACGGTTATCTCCGCTCCGTCTTCAAATTTGGCTTCAAGAATATCCAAGTTGATTTCGGCAAGCGGATGCCTGTTCTCGTGGTAAAAACCACGCTTCGGCAGCCGACGATGTATAGGCATCTGGCCACCTTCAAACCCGGCGCGGGAAGAATACCCTGAACGCGACTTCTGACCTTTATGCCCGCGTCCGGAAGTCTTACCTGTACCCGAGGCCTGACCTCGTCCGACCCGTTTCCTATTCTTACGCGCACCCGGCGCGCTTCTGAGTGTATGTAATTCTATGCTCATCTCTAATCCTTCCATCAACCTGCGTCTAAGCGGGCGATGCAATAAGTCCTGCCAGCAAACCTAGACTACTTCTGATACGTCAAGACCGCGATCTGCCGCGATTTCTTCTGCTTTCCTAAGTTGCTGCAATCCCTGTATGGTAGCCCATACGATATTTGTGGGACAGTCTGAACCCAGCGACTTGGTAAGTATATTCTCATAGCCTGCCGCTTCCACAACCGCGCGCACAGGACCACCAGCCACAATACCAGTACCACGGGATGCAGGCTTTAGCAACACCCGGGCAGCGCCAAGTTTCCCAAGCACTTCATGGGGAACTGTAGTGTTCACTATCGGTGTCTCCACCATTTCTTTGCGCGCCTTTTCAATCCCTTTGCGGATGGCTTCAGGAACCTCAGCCGCCTTGCCCAGCGCCGCGCCAACATGGCCCGCGCCATCGCCTACGACTACAAGCGCACTAAAATTAAAACGCCTGCCACCTTTCACCACTTTCGCCACGCGGTAAATCTTTACCACATGTTCGATAAAACCATCGCGGTCAGCCGTATCGTTCGCCTGGTTGCGATCACGCTTGCGTCCCGCTTTGTCGCCTCTTGTATCTTGTGTTGCCGTGCTCAAGTACGATTCTCCTAAAACTGCAATCCAGTTTCTCGCGCCGCATCCGCCAGCGCCTTGATTCTACCATGGTAAAGTCGTCCGCCACGATCAAAACAAACCTGTAGGATGGACAATTCCTTGGCCTTCTCACCGATGGACTTGCCGACCATTTTGGCTGCTTCAACATTTCCACCATACACAGACAGGGTTTGCGAGGAAACCGTCGCCAGCGTATGACCCGTCGTATCATCTATCAGCTGCGCATAAATATGCTTCGCTGTGCGCGTGACCCGTAACCTGGGACGTTCGGGAATACCGGTTACTTTTCTGCGTATACGCACGATACGCTTCTTCATCAGTTCCCGTTTTTCATTTATATTTGCCATACAGCACCTTTCTATATCCAAATGCATCGGGTGGCGAACTGTCCATACATCGCTCGCGTTCCTTTATTATGCGCCGGATTTACTTTCCTTACGAAGTACATATTCGCCTTCATAGCGAATGCCTTTGCCCTTGTACGGTTCCACAGGACGCAGCTTCCGAATATCGGCGGCAACCTGCCCTACCTCCTGCTTACTAATCCCAGAAACATGAATCGTTTGCGTACCTTCTACTTCAAACGTAATGTTTTCACGAGGGGTCACAACCACAGGATGGCTGTAACCAACCTGCACGTTAAGGTTTTTGCCCTGTAACGAAGCACGATACCCGGTACCCTCAATAAGCAGCGTCTTGCGATACCCTTGACTCACGCCAACCACCATGTTGTTAACAAGGGCGCGTGTCAAACCGTGCAACGAACGGTGCTCAATTTTATCACTGGGCCGCGTTACAACAATGGCATCATTTTCAATGGCAATATTGATGTCAGGCGAAAAAGAGGCTGCAAGCGTCCCTTTCGGCCCCGTCACCTTCAGGTGGCTGCCATTGAGTTCACATTTAACGCCTGTGGGAATGTCCACCGGCAATTTTCCTATTCGTGACACTGTATAGTCTCCTGCGAAACAGTTACATGGTTGTCGAACTTAACGACATTACCATACTTCACACAACACTTCGCCGCCCAGTTTTTCCCGATAAGCACGCTTACCTGTCATCACGCCTTTCGAGGTGCTGACAATGGAAACGCCCAGACCGCTGCGTACCTGCCGCATCTCATTATGACGCACGTAAACGCGCAAACTGGGCTTGCTCACACGTTTGATGCCCTGAAGCACAGGCTGCCTATCGGACAAATACTTCAACGTAACGCGTATGATTCCCGGAACGGGCGTCTCAACAACCTGAAAGTCCTGGATATATCCCTGATCTTTCAGTACCTGGCATATCGCTGCCTTGACCGAGGAATTCGGTATATCTACCGTAACTTTTCCTGCCTGCAGCCCGTTGCGAACACGCGTCAGCATATCGGCAATTGGATCACTCATTGACATAACGTCTATATTCCTTATTTGATACCGTTGCGCTTACCAACTGGACTTTGTTACACCCGGAATCTTTCCTTCGTGCGCCAAATCGCGCAGCGCAATACGCGACAAACCAAACTTCCTCAAATACCCACGAGGACGTCCCGAAAGATTGCACCGATTGCGATGCCTCACAGGACTCGAATTGCGGGGCAGCTTTGCAAGCGTTCGACTCGCCGCCAACCGCTCCTCTATCGGGCGTTCCACATCCTTGACGATAGCCTTAAGCGCTTCCCGTTGGGCCTGGTACTTCACTACCATCCGCTGCTGGCGTTTCATCTTCTCAATTTTGCTTGTCTTGGCCAATGCTATATACCTTATGTTTGGCGCACAATACACGCCTGATTCAATAGTCCTCAGTTGGCAAAAGGCATCCCGAGCTTCCTAAGCAATGCTCTGCTCTCTTCATCCGAGTTCGCGTTCTTAATTACAAAGGTAATATTCATGCCGCGTACCCGCGTGACCTTATCAAGGTCGATTTCAGGAAAAATGGTCTGTTCCCGTACGCCAAGCGTATAGTTCCCAAATTTATCAAAACTCTTGGGGGACAATCCCCTGAAGTCCCTGATTCGGGGAATGGCAACATTGAACAGCCGGTCCACAAACTCCCACATATAATTGCCACGCAGCGTAACCATACATCCGATGTTAACGCCAGCACGCAATTTGAAGTTCGATATAGACTTGCGTGCCTTGCGAATCACCGGTTTTTGACCAGTAATCAGGGCAAGCTCAGCCACCGCAGAATCCATAACCTTGGCATCCGCAGTCGCATCGCCAACACCCATGTTTACCACGATCTTCTCAAGTCGGGGTATCTGCATGACGTTTTCGTACTTGAATTCATCACGCAATTGCTGCATGACTTCGTTCTTATAAACATCTTGTAATCTTACGGCCACTTTACTTTCTCCCGGCACAATCGCCATTTAACGGCGCTGCGCCAAACTCGCTGTGGGCTGCCTCAACCAGGCAAACATTAATCCACAGTTTCACCTGTAATTTTCCAAACCCGTACACGACTGCCATCACTTAACCGTTTCATCAGGATTTTCGACGGTTTCTTTTCCGACTCGCACCAAGGCATCACATTGGAAATGTGGATAGGCGCCTCGCGGGAGATAATGCCGCCGGTCTGCGTTCCCCGTCCGGGTTTGGTATGATGCTTGTGCACATTAACACCCTCGACCAGGAGACGTTCCTTTTTCGGGAACACATCAAGAACACGTCCAATGCGTCCTTTATAGCGTCCTCTCGTTATCAGTACCGTATCTTTTTTTCTAATATACATGGGACCTTATTTCCTATAAAACTTCAGGGGCCAACGACATAATGCGCAAGAATCCACCTTCACGCAGCTCGCGAGGCACTGGGCCAAAAATACGCGTTCCACGCGGCTCTTTTTGCGGATTAATAATCACCGCCGCATTTGAATCAAAACGAATGACCGTTCCGTCAGGACGCGGCGTATCATGCTTAACTCGCACAACAACAGCCTTTACCACATCGCCTTTTTTTATAGCGGCGTTGGGCAGCGCCTCGCGAACGCTCGCCGTCACAATATCACCAATGCCAGCGTAACGGCGCTTTGAACCACCCATGACCTGGATGACACGTATCTGCCGCGCACCCGAATTGTCCGCTACGTTCAGTTTCGAATAAATCTGAATCATACTATCGGCTTCCTACAGCGCTATTCTGCGCGTTTAATGACTTCCACCAGCCGCCAACGTTTCGTTTTGCTCAGTGGTCTCGTCTCTCGAATCCTTACCAAATCACCCACCTGACACGTTTCGGTCTCGTCATGGGCTTTGAACTTCTTGGTTTGACGCAAGGCCTTTTTATAGAGTTTATGCTCTTTCAGACGACGCGCTGCGACGGTAATTGTCTTGCTCATGCTCGTGCTGATCACAATACCGACACGCTCTTTACGGTTGCCTTGTTGTACTTCTGGTTCCTGATTGACATCCATGCTCATTATTCACTGGTCCCTTTCGCCGCGATAAGCTCGCGCTCCTTTAGGATGGTCTTAATCCGCGCGATATCTCTGCGCGCTTCGCGGGCACGCCGGCAGTTCTCCACAACACCGGTCGCCAGCTGCAGCCTGAAGTTTACAATATCGTCACGCTTATCAGCCAACAGCTTCATCAGCGCGTCGTTATTCATGTCTCGTATCTCTTTTGCTCTCAACGTTCAATCGCTCCATTGTTGCGCTAAACCGCGTCAGCTCGTACGCGAAACAAATTTGGTTTTTATGGGTAACTTGAATCCGGCAAGACGTATGGCCTCACGGGCCAGCGGCTCCGCCACACCTTCAATTTCAAACAACACACGACCGGGCTTAATAACGGCAACCCACGCTTCCGGAGCGCCTTTGCCCTTGCCCATACGCACTTCCGCAGGCTTTTTGGTGATGGGCTTGTCGGGAAAAATCCTGATATATACTTTGCCGCCACGTTTAAGATGACGGGTGATAGCAACACGCGTGGCTTCAATTTGCCTGGCCGTAATCCAGCCATCCTGCATCGCCTTGATTCCGTACTCGCCAAAATCAAGCGAATAACCGCCCTTCGCGGCGCCGCTGCGACGGCCACGCTGCTGTTTACGGAATTTAACTCGCTTCGGCATCAACATAACTCTATAATCTCCGATTTGTACGCCTTGCTGCGCACGGGTTCAGTTTTAAGCGTCAAAAGCACCGGTTTGCTCGCCTTCGGGCCTGCCCGTAGAACGCTGACCGCGACCACCACGGCCACCGCCGCTACCACCACGGCCACCACGGCCACCACCGCCACCACGGCCACCCTGGCGATCGTCCTGACGCGCGGGCCGGCCATCGGGCCTACGCATACTGGCATCTCCACCAACAGTTTCTACGCGCTCGCCAGGCATTACATCTCCAAGATAAATCCACACCTTCACACCAATGGCGCCATAGGTAGTACGACTGGTGGCAGTACCGTAATCCACATTTGCACGAAGCGTATGAAGAGGCACACTGCCTTCACGCGACTGTTCCGCACGAGCAATTTCAGCGCCGTTCAAACGTCCGGCCACACGTATACGAATACCCTTGGCACCCAGGCGCATGGTGCTCTGCATAGCCTTTTTCATGGCGCGACGGAATGAAATGCGGCGCTCCAACTGCTGTGCAAGACGCTCTGCTACCAACTGTGCGCAAAGATCCGCTACCGCAACCTCGGCAATGTTCACCGCAACCTCGTGTCCGGTAAGCGCCTCAAGCTCCTGCCGAAGTTTTTCAACACGATCACCCTTCTGCCCAATGGCATAAGCAGGCTGTGGCGTGTAGATATGAACCTTTGTCTTACGACCAGCACGTTCTATATCCACCTTGGCAACTTCCGCTTTGGGATTGTCCGGATCGTTCTCAAGACGTTGCTTTACATACTTGCGAATCTGCAAATCTTTTTGCAGTAATTCCGCATAATCCTTGTCCGCGTACCAGATGGACGACCAGTTTTGTATGACGCCCAATCGGAAGCCGAAGGGATGTATCTTCTGACCCATGCGATTCTCCTCTATTCCGTGATGGTCAGCGTTACATGGCTGCTGCGGTGACGAACCCGTCCGGCACGACCTCTCGACATCGGCTGATAGCGATAGAATGTCCGGCCTTCATCCACCATAATAGTTTTAATAATAAATTCATCCGTGTCTATACGGCGCCGCACTTCTCGTGCATGCCATTCTGCATTGGCAACCGCAGAATCCAATAGTTTGCACATCGGTTCGGCTGTCCGTTTTAATGTAAACTGCAGTATGTCACGCGCTTCAATCACACGCTTGCCGCGGATCATATCCGCCACAAGTCGCGCCTTCCGCGCTGACACGCGCAAATTACTCAATTTTGCCCGGGCTTCCAGCATTGCCTGGTCTCCTGTTACTTACCGCCTGCGTGGCCGCGGTATGTGCGTGTTGGGGCGAATTCGCCCAGTTTATGGCCAACCATATTTTCCGTAACAAACACCGGAATAAATGTCTTTCCGTTGTGTACGGCAAGAGTCAACCCAACCATATCGGGAATAATTGTGGAGCGTCGAGACCACGTCTTGATAACGCGCCTGTCGCGCTCGCGCTGTTGCTTCAGCACTTTCTGCAACAGGTGGTCGTCAAGAAAATAGCCTTTTTTCAGCGAACGGGACACCTGTTTTCTCCTTTATCTGTTATGCCCGTAAACGGCTTCTAACCACAAAGTCGGCACCTTTGGAACCAACTAACCTATCCGGCGCCTACACTAAGCGTTACGCCGCCTGATAATAAATTTACTCGATACTTTTTTCTTATTTCGCGTCTTGTACCCTTTGGTGGGAACACCCCAGGGCGTCACAGGATGACCGCCGCCAGAGGAACGCCCTTCACCACCACCATGCGGATGGTCAACCGGGTTCATGACAACACCGCGCACTTTCGGACGACGACCCAGCCACCTGGAGCGACCAGCCTTGCCCAATGTAATATTGCTGTGTTCTTCATTACCAACGGTGCCAAACGTGGCTTTACATTCGCTCATAATACGCCGCATCTCACCCGACGGCAGACGCAACACAACGAATTTGCCTTCTTTAGCAAGCAACTGGCAACGGTTGCCAGCGGCACGCGCAATCTGTCCACCCTTACCGGGAGTAAGCTCCACGTTATAAACCACACTACCCAAAGGCATGTTGCCAAGAGGCATCGTATTGCCCACTTCAAGCTCAGCCCCTTTGCCACTCATGACAGTCTGACCAACCTTCAAGGAGTTCGGCGCAATAATGTACCGTTTCTCTCCATCGGCGTAAACTACCAGAGCAATGTTGGCCGTCCGGTTTGGATCGTATTCAATAGCAGTTACTTTACCGGGAATACCGTCTTTTTCGCGCCTGAAATCAACAACACGGTACATGCGCTTGGCGCCGCCGCCTCGTCTACGCATTGTAATGCGACCGTGATTATTGCGTCCGCTAATCCGCTTCTTGGGACGCAGCAGTTTCTTTTCAGGCTTCTTGTCTGTCAGTTCTGAAAAGTCAGCCACCGTCATGGTGCGGCGCGATGGGGTATATGGTTTAAATCTCTTGAGAGGCATTCTCTTATTCTCCGTCAGATAAGTTCTATTGCATCGCCTTTGCGCAACGTTACAATCGCCTTTTTCCAGTGGGCTCGCCTTCCAGTAGAACGCGTTGCGAGCTGCCGACGTGTTTTCCCACGGTAATTCATGGTATTCACCGACACCACTTTTACTTCTTCCTTGCGGAACATTTCCTCGATAGCTTCTTTAATCTGGCGCTTGTTCGCTTTAGGGTTAACCCGAAACACGTAATGGTTCCCGTTTTCTCGCAATATTTGCGATTCCTCTGTCACGATAGGCCGATCAATTATTTTATGATATTCAAGCATTATGTCAAGCGCTCCTCAAGTTTGCAAACTGCTTCTTTTTGGAGTATCACATGGCTTGCACGGATAACATCCAGGGCGTTAACCTCGGCAGCGGTGCGCACATTCACATTGGGGAGATTTCGTGAGGACAACAGCACGTTCTTCTCATTGGAAGCCGTCACCAGCAATGTACGCCTTCTTTCAGGAACAGCATTATCCAACATCTGCGCAACCGCCTTTGTTTTCGGTTGTTCAAATACCATGCCTTCCATCACACAAAGACGCTCATTACGATTCCGGTCGCTCAACAGGCCACACAATGCCTTGCGCTTCATGGAAACCGTCAAGTTCTGCCGATAACTGCGAGGCGTAGGTCCGAAAACCGTGCCACCGCCTTTTAACACTGGCTCACGGGAACTACCGCGCCGAGCGCGACCCGTCCCTTTTTGACGGAACGGCTTTTTGCCGCCACCGGAAACTTCCGCACGCTCCTTGGTATCATGGTTGCCCTGGCGCAATGCCGCCATCAGGCCCAGGATAACATCATGAATCAAGGTTTCACTCGTGACCGTGTCAAACACCGCGGCGTTTGCCTCAACAGTGCTTTGTTCGGCACCTTGCATATTTATTGTTTTGAGGGCTACCATGATTATTTGGCTCCCTTCACTGTATGTTTGACCATTATCATGCCACCATTCGCACCTGGTACGGCGCCTTTAATAACCAGCAAGTTCTTTTCCGGCACAACGTCCATGATTTCAAGATTCTGCACCGTCACCTTCGTATTTCCCATTTGACCGGGAAGACGTTTACCCTTGACCACTTCTGACGGGTCAGCACTTGAACCAATGGAACCCGGCCTGCGGTGGAAATTAGAACCATGCCCGCCGGGGCCGCCTGCAAATCCGTAACGCTTTATAACGCCAGCAAATCCACGCCCTTTGCTCAGCCCAGAAACATCAACACGATCACCTTTTTTGAAGATGTCGCTCCGGACTTCGTCGCCGGGTTTCAGGGCATTGTCATCTTCAACCACAAATTCTTTGAGGTATCGCTTGGGAGTGACACCCGCATTCTTAAAGTGATGAAGCATAGGCTTAGAACACCGTTTTTCTTTTTTCTCGCCAAACCCAACCTGTACGGCTTCGTAACCATCCTGGCCGAGTTTCTTCCGCTGGACCACGGTGCAGGGTCCCGCTTGAAGCAGCGTTACGGGTATCCACAGGCCATCTTCCGTAAAGATACGGGTCATACCGAGTTTCAACCCTAACAAACCTTTCAGCATCATTCTTATCCTCACAACGCGCCGCGTTCATGTGTTACCATGGCGTGCGTTTTGACAAAGTTACTGTTTGATTTCCACGTCCACACCCGCTGGAAGCACCAGTTTCATCAGTGCATCCACTGTCGTTGCGCTTGGTTCGAGAATGTCAAGCAGTCGTTTATGCGTACGGCATTCAAACTGTTCCCGCGATTTCTTGTCCACATGCGGACCGCGCAAAACCGTATACTTGGTCATCGCCGTGGGAAGCGGAATTGGCCCGCGAACCCCAGCGCCTGTGCGTTGCGCAGCCATTACAATTTCCGCCGCTGATTTATCCAGCAAACGATGATCGTAGGCTCTCAGTTTGATGCGAATCTTATGACCGGACGCCATGTTATTTCTCCATAACTACCGCAACAGGAGCGCCTGCCAAAGCAGACAATCGCGTTGCGTCCGATGAAACCAAGCCTGACGTGCGCCTCACTGAAGTGCGCGCCAGACACCTTAAAAAACTTACTCGATAACTTTGGTAACAACGCCCGCGCCAACAGTGCGGCCGCCTTCGCGA
>CAZBNU010000086.1:0-15076 GCA_964493075.1 uncultured Nitrospirales bacterium
TGTATGCTGTTGCCTCTGGCGGCGCTGGCTTTTGAATCGCCGGTTACGGAGGTCATGGATGAAGTAGTGGCCCATCTTTGTGAAGGACGTTCCTATGAAGAGTTGTCCGCACTGGATGATGCTGCCATACTGGAAGCGCTCACTCCCGAACAGCGTGAGGTGCTCTCCACCCAATACTGGTCGTTTGATGTGGATGTGCCCGTTGTCGTGTCTGTGATGCGGGATGTGGAACAGGCCACTGTCCCGTTCTGGCTTGCCGACAGTGGCTTCACGAAAACCGACATGATAGTTAAAAACGAAAACTATACGTATGAGGTTTGGCAGAAGAACATGCCCGCCGGACGTGTGGGGCTGGGTATTAACGGCTTCGACCGGCATCGGCCTCACTATTTCGTGGGGGTGGGGCCGCAGCAGGAAAATAATGCGCTCACAGTGAGTAATGTTACACCGGGCGAACAGGAAATATATCCCTTTGATTTGGGAACCGTCATCTACCACGACTGGTCGGAACTGGTGGTCACCGAAATGCCCGACGCCCTCAAAGGCCATGTGCTGCTGCCCACCATCCGCGGCAGATCGCGGGAGGCGCAGTTGATCGGCGCCTTCCGTCAGACGCCCCATCCTTCGTCGGATAATCCGGATATGGTTGTACTCACCTGGAGCGACACACCGACAACGACACAAACAATCCAATGGCGCGTGAACGCCGCCGACGAAACGGTGTGCCAGGTCTGTTACAGAATTCAGGGCAGTGACGCCGATGCTCCCTGGACATACATCGCCGCAGATTCCAAGCTGCTGACGGACAGGAACATTTTTAATGACAGCAGAGTGCGCTGGTACACCGCGACCTTAGTGGGCTTGTCGCCGGATACGCGCTACGAATATGCCATTGTTGCTGTAGGCGAAAAACCGGAAGCGCCGCTGGCGACGTTTCGCACCGCGCCCGATAAAAAAGCGCCGCTTACCTTTCTCTGGATGAGCGATACCCACAACAACCCGGCAAGCATACCAGTTCTGCAAAAAGCGTGGGAACTGCATCCGGAAACAGCGTTCCTTACCATTTCCGGCGATTTGGTAGGCACGGGCCAGCAGCGGGACGACTGGGATTCCCTGTTCAGCAATTACAAGGAGTTTCTGCAGCAGGTTCCGTTGGTACCGTCCATCGGCAATCACGATGCCATAGACGGGTTGGGTTCGGAACTGTACCGTTCCCTCATGCTGCTGCCTGACAACGGCCCGGAAGGATTCTACCGGGGCCAGAGTTACACCCTGCGTTACGGCGATTTGCTGCTGGTGTCGCTGGATGTTACCGATGAGGTTGCTGCCCAGTCGCCCTGGTTGGAAGGGGTGCTGCGCGATACCGATGCCTTGTGGAAAGTTGCTGTACTTCATTTTCCGCCCTACGCTCAGGACAGGGATTACGCCGATATCGAACAGGAATGGTGTGCATTGTTTGACCAGTACCATGTGGACCTTGCTTTGTCCGGTCATGTGCACGACTACATGCGCACTTTTCCTCTGAGGGCCGGCGCCCGTGTGGATAGTCCGGCGGACGGCACCATCTACCTGGTTTCCGTAGCGGTTCCGGGAAGGTCGCGTCCCGGCATCAAACCGGACTACGCCGAAGTCATGAATTTGAGCGGTGTGCCCACCTGCACCGCCTTCACCCTAGACGATAACCGTCTGACCATGCGCGTTTATGAGAAAGATGGTTCGGTGCGGGATAATTTTACGATTGAGAAAAGTAAATAAACATCGGTTCGTAATTTCAATATTTTAAAACATAGATTCGCCAGCACGTCGCTATCGCTATCCTGGGAACGCCGACGTCCCCGTCGGCGTTCCCAGGATAGGCTGCAAAATAATCTTCCGTGATAACCCCCGCACCGTGGGGTGATAGGCTCGCAATGACGATGGACATTTTGTCTAAATATTATTGCTCTGGGCTGCGGGCAATGACTGCTTTAATAAGGTATTCATTATGGAATCTTCAGACAACACTGGACATCTGGAAAATACCTGTCTGAATATGAAGGGCATCATCACAGTACTCAATACGCCTTTCAACAGTGCTGGCAGTATTGATCACGACGCTTTTGCACGGCATATTGACTATGCACTGAATGCTGGCGTGAACGGTTTTCTCGCTCCAGCCATGGCGGGGGAAGCCGACAAACTGACACTGGAGGAACGTATTGCCCTTACCCGCACTCTGTTGGAAACTGTGCGCGGTCGGGTTCCTGTCATCGGATGCGCTACAGGCTGTCCCGGTGTGGACAGCGTTGCCATGACCGAAGAACTAACCGCGATGGGCTGCGACGGCGTACTGGTGTCCATACCGTTCACTGATGCCGAGTCCTACGTTTCTCACGTGCGCGAAGTTGCCCGGATACAACCGGGCTTCCTCATGCTTCAGGATTGGGACAGCGCCGGTTACGGCGTTCCTGTCCCGGTTATTCAGCGTCTTTTTGAAGAACTGGATGTGTTCAAGTGCATCAAGATCGAAGTGGCCAATGCGGGCCAAAAATACACCGAAGTGCTGGCGGCAACGGGCGGGCAACTTCATGTGTCCGGTGGTTGGGCGGTCACCCAGATGATGGAAGGGCTGGACCGGGGCGTTCATGCGTTCATGCCCACCAGCCTGCACCGCTGTTACACCACCCTCTACCGGCATTACAGCGGCGGCAACCGGGAAGCAGCAAAAAAAATGTTCCATGGGTTGACGCCCATACTCGCCTTTTCCAATCAAAATCTGGAGGTTTCCATTCACTTCTTCAAGCGCATGCTTTACCACCAGGGAATCTATCCGACCCCTGACCTGCGTCGTCCCGCCTGTCACTTGGATGCATATCAGGAGCGCATTGCTGATGAACTGATTGATCTGGCATTGTCGCTGGAAGAGGAGTTGGGGTAGTAGTGATTAGTTCCTGCATTATTTAATCAGATCAGCTGAATTGTTTATACTCTACCAGAAGCCGAAACCTGAAACCCTGATGGAGTTCAAAAAAAATGAGTGACAACATGGAAACGAAATACCTGGAGAAGTTGAATCGCTATGTAACGGCCATGCGCAATGAGAAGCCGGATTGTGTGCCGATTCGTCCTTTTGCTGCGGAGTTTGTGGCAACATACAAAGGGTACACCTGCCAGGAAGTCACCCACGATTATAACAAGGCCTTTGAGGCGACCCGCGCTACGGCGGCGGATTTTGATTGGGACGCCACGGTGGGCAACATGGTCTATGTGTGGACGGGGCTGACCCAGGCGCTGGGGCTGCGCTATTATGGCGTGCCGGGCGTGGATGTGCCCGCCGACACAGGGTTCCAGTACCGGGAACCCCCCATGGAAAAGGCGTTCATGCGTGAGGATGAATATGATGCGCTCATTGACGATCCTGTATCGTTCTTGTACAACACCTGGCTGCCCCGTGTATCCACCGAAATCAGTGCGCCCGGTGAACCCGTAACCTATCGGCATAATCTTGCGCTGGTGCGTGGCGGCATGTCCATGTTGAATTATTTCTTCGGTTTTCCCGGACAGGGTGCAAGCCTTCGTGCCGAGTCTGGAACAGTTTCGGCCATCGCCGGTATCTTCAAAGCGCCCTTCGACATTATTGCGGACAAACTGCGCGGCTACGAAGGGCTGACCATGGACATGATCACCCAACCGAACAAGGTGCTGGCAGCGTGTGAAGCGCTGATGCCGCACCTGTTCCAGGTGGCCCTGTCTGGCGCAGACCCGGAGGGCTATGTGCCCATCGGCTTCTGGATGCATCGGGGCTGCGTTCCTTTTATAAGTCCCGCCCAGTTCGATTCTCATTACTGGCCGACCCTGAAGCCCATCATCGAAGCGCTGTGGGAACGGGGACATCAGACGCTATTCTATGGTGAAGGCAGTTGGGATCATCATCTGAAGTCGTTCCGCGAATTGCCTGATCGCAGCATCGTGTTCCATCTGGACCGTTCCGATCTCGAATTGGCGCACAATACGCTGGGCGACAAATTCTGCCTCAGCGGCGGTATTCCGAATACAGTGTTGTCCTACGGAACCCCTGACGAAGTACGTGCCGCGTGCAAACGCGCCATTGATATTGCCGGCAAGGATGGCGGGTATATCATGGACGCCTCTGCCATCATGCAGAACGACGCCAAGGTGGAGAATGTTCGCGCCATGACAGAGTTTACCCGCGAATACGGACAATATGGAAACCCGTCACGCGCTGTAGCACCGCCCCGTGTAAACGACGGCGAACTGGTTACTGGTGCCCCGTCCTTTACCGCAAGAACGCAACCTGGCGTCTGCACCCCCTGGGAAGAACGCAAGAAGGAAATGCCAGCCATAAATGGTGACGAAGCACTCATCAAGCGCGTCTGGGAAGAAGTGGACGGCTTGAGCAACATGTTTATCTGGCACTGCCTGCTGTCGTTCTGATTGAATTCACAACGCAGAGACGGAGAGAACCGCGGATCCTACAAACGCGAAGTTATTGTGTTTTTCATGTATTCTCTGCGGTACTCGGCATATCTTTGCGCCTCTGCGTTAAATCAATAAATCTTTGAATGTATCCGTGGCTTTGTTGTATCATATCCAACGTTGAAGTGTTCAGGCGATACATATCGCTTGATGTGGCTCCGCGCAATGAGGCGGAGGGTGTGCGTTATTGTTCACCGTCTCAACAAGATCGTATTTATTCGGATTCACCCCGATACAAGTGTAACCCCGCAACCCCTGTAACCAATCCGGGACAAGAAGGAGAGAAGTATATGCCGTTAGTACCAATGAGACAGATTCTGGACGAGGCCGCGAAGGGCGGCTATGGCGTCGGCGCATTCAATGTCAATAACATGGAACAGATTCAGGCCATTATGCAGGCCGCCAATGACACCAACAGCCCGGTGATCATTCAAGCGAGCCGCGGCGCGCTGAAATATAGCAAGATGATTTATCTGAAGAAACTCATGGAAGCGGCAGCTGAAGAATTCCCGCATATTCCCGTCGCCATGCACTTAGACCATGGCAACAGTCTGGAAACATGCAAGGAAGCCATCGCGCTGGGTTTCACCTCCGTGATGATGGACGGGTCGCTTTCTGAAGACGGAAAAACCCCCAATACCTACGAACAGAATGTGGATATCACCCGTCAGGTGGTTGAATACGCCCATCCCCTCGGTGTTACTGTCGAAGGCGAATTAGGCTGCCTGGGCGGCATTGAAGATGGTCACGGCGCCGGCCTGAGCGCAGACGAAGTGGACGATCATCTCACAGATCCGGCACAGACGGAAGATTTCGTTGCGAAGACCGGTCTGGACGCCCTTGCAGTGGCCATCGGCACCAGCCACGGCGCGTACAAATCCGGACGCAAGGACCCGGTTACCGGCGAAATGCTGCCGCCAAATCTTGCCATGGACCGCATCCACGAAATTCACAAGCGCATGCCCAATTGTCACATGGTCATGCACGGTTCCAGCTCGGTACCCAAGGAACTCGTGGACATCATCAATCAATACGGCGGCAATATGCCCGACACCTTCGGCATTCCCGTCGAGCAGATTCAGGACGGCATCAAGCACGGCGTCCGCAAAGTAAACGTGGACACCGACAGCCGCCTTGCCATTACCGGCGCCATTCGCAAAGTATTCGCGGAAAGCCCTGGAAAATTTGATCCACGCGACTACCTCAAACCCGCCCGTGAAGCGGCCTATGAAGTGTATGTGGCGCGCATGAACGCCTTCGGTCAGGCAGGCCATGCTGGCGACTATGCGCCCATCACCCTCGAAGATGCAAAGTCGTTCTACAAATAGTTTTCACGACCCTCGAAATGTTTTTTCTATGCAGGGCGGGAGAATTGTTACTCGCCCTGCATTTTCCCTTTAGTGTCGAGAACCGTAACAGTATCAAAGGAATATCAATATGTGCGGAATAGTTGGTTATATTGGCGACAAGAATCCTGTCGAAGTTATCATGGCTGGTCTGCATCGTCTTGAGTATCGTGGCTACGATTCTTCGGGCGTTGCCGTCGTGAATGAAAAGGGTCTGGAGTGTGTAAAGAGCCTGGGCAAACTGAAGATCATGGACGCCCTGCTTGAAGAACATCCACTGGTCGGCAATCTTGGCATCGGCCATACGCGTTGGGCAACCCACGGCGTTCCCAGTGAAGTGAATTCCCATCCCCACTTCGATATGCAGAAAGAGATTGCCGTGGTGCATAACGGCATCATCGAAAACTACCAGGAACTCCGCGAAACGCTTACTGCCGAAGGTGTTGAATTCCGCAGCCAGACGGATACGGAAACCATTGCCCATCTCGTGCGCAAGTATTACCAGGGCGACCTGTTTGCGGCGGTGCAGCGTGCTCTCCATGATGTGGAAGGCGCTTATGCCATCGGCGTTATCTGCAAGGACAATCCCGATGTGATGGTTGCCGCGCGTCATGGCAGCCCGCTTATTGTGGGTGTTGGTCCGGACGAAGCCTTCATCGGTTCCGATGTGCCCGCCATCATGAAGTACAGTCGCGACGTGTATTACATTGACAACGGCCAGGTATGTGAGATCAAGCGCGGCAAAGTGCGCATTGAAGACCTGGAAGGGAACCCCATCACCCTTGAATTGAAGCATGTGGACTGGGACGATGCCGCCGCCGAGAAGGAAGGCTATCCCCACTTCATGCTGAAGGAAATCAACCAGCAGCCGGACGTAATCCGCAACACCCTGCGCGGACGTGTTGAAGAAGGCTCCGATGCAGTGCGCCTTCCCGACATGAACATTAGTGTCGAAGAACTCAAAGCCTGCCAGAAGATCACGATTGTTGCCTGTGGCACGGCGTGGCATGCGGGCATGGTCGGCAAATATCTCATTGAAAAATTCGCCAAGGTGCCGGTGGAACTTGACCTGGCATCCGAATATCGCTATCGCGATCCTATCGTGCCGCCCCACACCATCATGATTCCCGTGTCCCAGAGCGGCGAGACCGCCGATACCCTTGAAGCCATCCGTATCGCCAAGAGCCGTGGCGCACAGGTCGCCTCTATCGTGAACGCAGTCGGTTCCAGTGTCGCCCGCGAATCTCACGGTGTGGTTTACCAGCAGGCAGGCCCGGAAATCGGCGTAGCCTCCACGAAGGCATATACCTCGCAGGTAACGGCATTTGCCCTGTTCACGATATGGCTTGCCGAATCCCGTGGTGTTATGGACAAGGCACAGGCGAAAGAGATGATCGCCCACCTGCGCGCCATCCCCGAAAAGATTCAGCAGATTCTGGACAATCAGGATGTCATCAAGAAACTCGCCAATACACCGAAGTACCGCGATGCCCAGAGTGCCCTGTACCTGGGTCGCAGCTACAATTTCCCGAGTGCCTTGGAAGGCGCATTGAAACTGAAGGAAATCAGTTATATCCACGCCGAAGGCTACGCTGCCGGTGAAATGAAGCACGGGCCCATCGCGCTGGTGACAGATGAACTGCCGGTGATTTGCGTTGCCACCCAGGGCGAGACTTACGAGAAGATCGTGTCCAATATCCAGGAAATCAAGGCTCGTGCCGGACTGGTAATCACGGTTGCAACAGAAGGGGACAAGGCCATCCTTGCCCATAGTGAAGATGTTATCTACATCCCCGAATGCTATGACCCCTACAGCCCGATTCTGGTCGCTGTCCCACTGCAACTGTTCGCCTACTATGTAGCCGTCAACCGTGGCTGCGACGTGGATCAGCCGCGCAACCTTGCCAAGAGTGTTACTGTAGAGTAATCCCACTGACATATACCTGTTTTCAAATCACAACGCCAGAGCAGACCTGTTCTGGCGTTGTTTGCTTGTGTCGAGACCAGATGGTAGGAGAAAGTTGGGAAATAACCGTATTTGTATCTTTTGAACCGGCCTTATGGTTGATTATTGAGGAGTGTATGGGTATAATTCCTACCGTACTGTAATTTATTCGTTCTTCTTTAATGATGTCGCTGACTTGTGCTCCAATATTGACAGCATGTAGTTTTTAAATACAACATGAGGAAACTGATACCATGACCACCGAAAGTGTCGCTGTACGCCGTGAAGTGAGCGAACTTGCGCTGCTGTACGAGATCAGCGAGATACTCGATCGAAGCGTGGATTTGCGGGATGAACTGGGTCCCGTGCTCAAGGCCATTGCCAAGCATACGGGTATGCTGCGGGGTACAATCACCCTGCTGAACCGGGACATGGATGAAATCGTCATCTGCGCTGCCCACGGGCTTTCGCCGGAGCAGTTGCAGCTTGGTCGTTATCGGCTTGGTGAAGGGGTGGTGGGCAAGGTGGTGCAGACGGGGCGCCCCGTTGTTATTCCCAGCATATCCAAGGAACCCATGTTCCTGAATCGTACCCATGCCCGCGAGGATCTGGTGCGCGAGGAAATCTCCTATATTTGCGTTCCAATCAAAATGGAAACTTCGGTTATTGGCGCCTTGAGTGCCGACAGGATTTTCGACGAAGGGATTTCCCTCGAAGAAGACCTGCGTTTGATGTCTATTATCGCATCACTCATTTCCCGGGCAGTACGGCTGCGGCAGCGCACCCAAGAGGAACATGACCGGTTGCTCGAAGAAAACACCCGCCTTCAGGAAGAACTGAAAAAGAAGTTTCATCCGGCGAACATGATAGGTCGCAGCAAGGCGATGCAGACTGTATTCGACATGATTTTTCAGGTGGCCAAGAGCGAAGCGACGGTGTTGATTCGTGGTGAGAGCGGTGTGGGCAAGGAACTGGTGGCACAGTCCATCCACTACAATAGCGACCGCGCCTCCAAGCCCTTCATCCGCGTGAACTGTGCCGCCCTGCCGGAAAACATCATTGAAAGCGAATTGTTCGGCCACGAAAAAGGCGCGTTCACTGGCGCGGTGCAGAGCCGAAAAGGGCGTTTTGAACTTGCCCACCACGGCACCATCTTTCTGGATGAAATCGGCGACTTGTCGCCCCAAATGCAGATACGGTTGTTGCGGGTAATCCAGGAGCGGGAGTTTGAGCGGGTTGGCGGATCGGAAACGGTACAGGTGAACGTGCGTATTATTGCCGCCACCAACCGGGACCTGGAGGCTCTTATGGAGAAAGAGACATTCAGACAGGACCTGTATTACCGGCTTAATGTGTTTCCCATCAACGTGCCACCATTGCGTGAACGGCGCACGGACATTCTGGAGCTGGCAAATTTCTTCGTGGAAAAATACAGTCGGGAAAACGGCAAGTATGTGCGGCGCATTTCCACGCCTGCCATAGACATGATGATGAGTTATCACTGGCCGGGCAATGTGCGGGAAGTGGAGAACTGCATCGAGCGCGCCGTACTGCTTACCAACGACGATGTAGTGCATGGTCATCACCTGCCGCCGACATTGCAGACTTCCGAGGCGAGCAACACCATCATCAAGGGAACGCTGGAGGAGACCCTTGACCGCGTGGAGCGCGAGATGATTGTGGAAGCCCTCAAGGATTCCAAGGGCAATCGTGCAAAAGCGGCCCGCCAACTGGGAGTTAGTGAACGGCTCATGGGACTGCGCGTAGAGAAACATAATATAGACCCGAAGCGGTACAAGAGCTGGTCCAGTTAATTGACAATTGATAATTGACAAAGGGGACTGAGCGTATTTCCTTTTATCCCTTATGTCCCTTTCTCAGCGTTCTATGCTATTATAGCCGTAGTAGTAAGAAACGATTTGGAGTAGTGCATGCAAACCATCATACTTTCGTTAATTGTTCCTGTTGTTTTTTTTGCCTTAGTCGTCCTGGTCTGGCTGGCGGTTCAGTTGCTGGCCATTAACCGGCTTGGCGAACGCAAGCAGGGGTGCAAGGGGCCAGTGCCCGGCGAAAATGGGGAGATGCTCTGCTGCAAGGGGGACGGCACACGATGCGAAGAGATGACGGAAAAGGTGCCGCAGTAATGATGCCAATCATAAACACATGCAAACGCATTATTTTGGTGTTTATGATGTGTTCCCTTCTGGCTGTTCCTGTTGTTGCATCTGCGGCGGAACCTGAAGAACTTCATGTGTGGATTATCTGGAATGATCGCGGTTTGGAGGCGGCTTTCCGCAAGTTTGAGGTGGAGTATCCGGGCTACAAGGTAATCCAGGGATTTCATACGGGGGTGACAGGGGTAGGCGGCCAACAAAAACTGCTCACTTCCATAGCCGGAGGCAATCCGCCCGACGTGTTGATATTCGACCGCTTCTCCATAGGGGAATGGGCGGTGCGCCGCGCCATGCAGCCCATGGATGCCATGATTGCGCAAACTCTGGAGAATGAAGTGGCAGTCAAGTCGGTTGTCGCAGCGCTTGAAGCAGGAGATACCGGTCGTGCAACTGCTTTGCTTGAAGCGCTTATCCAGTATTATGAAAAATTTCCCGGCAGTTATATCGGAGAAACGGCGCGGCAGTTGAAACAGGCGATTGCCGCCAATGCTGCACCCGAGGAAATGCTCTCGAAAGCGGCAGTACTCGAGGAATTATGTGAGGGAATCCACGAAGAGGAGTTTTATGATGCCTGCTGGCTGGAGGGCAGTTACAAGGAAGACAGCGGCAACCGTATTGCCTATTCCATTCCCTTCAATGCGGACTCGCGGGCATTGTATTACAACAGTGATTTGCTGGAACGGGCGGGGTTCGTGGATGAGCAGGGAGGGGCGCGTCCGCCAAGCAACTGGGAGGAACTGAAAGCGTATGCCGTTGCGATGACGGAATACGACAGCGCCGGTAATATCACGCGCCTGGGTTTTTCACCGCAGTACGGCAACAGCTGGCTTTATCTCTATGGCTGGCAGAATGGCGGACGGTTCATGAGCGAAGACGGCAAAACCTGCACGCTGGATGATCCGCGCATTGTGGAAGCATTGCAATATATGGTGGACATCTACAATGCGCTGGGGGGGATTGAAAAGGTGAGTGTTTTCGAGACGACCTTTCAGGCGGGCGAGTTCGATCCCTTTATGACCGGGCAGGTGGCCATGAAGATTGACGGGGATTTTTTTCTGCGGTTTGTTGCAGACCTTGCCCCGAATCTGCGGTTTGGCGTTGTGCCTGCGCCGCCGCCCCAAGGCCGTGAACCCATCACCTGGAGTGGTGGATTCTGCTGGGCAATTCCGGAGGGGTCGGATAATACGGAAGCGGCCTTTGAGATGGTGCGTTTCCTGAACACCACGCGCATGTGGACCTATCAGGGCGATGTGAACGCCCGTTTTTACCGGAGTCGCGGACGCGCTTTTGTGCCCCTTATGGCTCCGCTGCAACGCATCAATGCCATGTATAACGAACGCTATATTGCGAACAACAGCGATCTGCCTGTTCGGGTACGCGACGCATTTCCCCTGTTCTATGATCTCATGAATGTGTCCCTGTACCGTCCGGTAACCCCTGTGGGCACGCTGTTGTGGGATGAACATACCCGCGCCGCAGAACGGGCGTGGCGACGTTCCATGACTCCACAGGAGGCATTGATTAACGGACGCAAAAACGTGCAGCGGCAATTGGACATTCTTTATAGCGACAGGGAATATCGCCAGGTGAACTGGAGGTTGGTTGTTGCCGTAACTGGGCTTGTTCTCCTTTGCGGCGCCGCTGGCATGATCGTTTTTGCGGGGCGTAAGCGCATGGGTGAAATCACCGGAAATCCGGAACATCGCGCCGCCTTGTTTTTCATTTCCCCTTGGCTGGTGGGATTCTGCGTGTTTACTGCCGGGCCCATCATTGTCTCCTTCATGTACAGCTTTTGTCGGTATGATGTTCTGAACCCTGCTTTGTGGGTGGGTTTTGATAATTATCATCAGCTTCTGTTTGAGGAACCCTTGTTCTGGAAGTCTTTATGGAACACGGCGTACATGATGATCGGTGTTCCGCTGGGTATGGCGGCGGGTCTGGCCATAGCAATGCTGCTGAACACCGAAGTGCGTGGCATGAAAATCTACCGGACGTTGTTCTACTTGCCTGCCATTGTGCCGCTGGTGGCGAGTTCCATCCTGTGGATTTGGGTGCTGAACCCGTCCAACGGTCTGGTGAATTCTTTCCTGCGCATGATAGGCATCAGCAATCCGCCCCTCTGGCTGCAGAGTTCGTCATGGCTGCTTGGTTCCAAGGCTGCCATCATTCTCATGGGGTTGTGGGGTGCAGGCGCCGGTATGGTGATTTGGCTGGCGGGGTTGAAGGGAATACCGGTGCACCTCTACGAAGCCGCCGAAATTGACGGCGCAGGGCCCATCCGTAAGTTCTTCAATATTACATTGCCCATGCTGTCGCCCTACATCTTCTTCAACCTCATCATGGGGTTTATCGGCACCATGCAGATATTCACCCAAGCCTACATTATGACTCTGGGCGGGCCGGAAGATTCCACCATGTACTATGCGTATTATCTTTTCAATAATGCGTTCAACTATTTTAAGATGGGCTATGCGTCCGCCATGGCGTGGTTGTTGTTGGGCATTGTCTGTCTTTTGACGCTGTTTCAATTGTGGTTTTCAAAGAAGTGGGTGTATTACGGTGGTGAGTGAAAAAACAAAAGCGCGGCTGTGGATTGCCGTCCTGATTTTCATTGACCTGGCTGCAGGCGCGGCCCTGGCGCTGCTGCTGGGATCGGGAACGTCGCAGCCGTCCGGCTTTCTGTTCCTTGGCATAGCTTTGGTATTGGCGCTGGTTTCCCTTGTTCTGGCTTTCAGTCTGCGCTATGGTCATGCCCGGTCGTTGGGGTTGCACGGGGCGCTGCTTGTCGGTTCCATTATCTTCATGTTTCCCTTCGCCTGGCTGATCATTACCAGTTTCAAATATCCTGAAGAAATAGTCTCCTACCCGCCGAAGTGGATTCCGTCCGTACCGGTGCCTCTGGCAACTTCTCCCTATGTGACGGCGGAACTTTATGATCCGGTGGAGCGTCCTGAGGTGATGGAGGAAGCACAGTGGGAACGGCTCTGGCCGCGCATGGAAGAAACCTTGTGGGAAGGGGCGCGCACCCACATCCCTCGGGAGTTCCGCCAAGACCTGGAAGAAGAGGCTTTGCGCCATGTGCTGGTGCAGGCTTTATGGAAATCACTGGTGTCGGGAATGCCGGCGACCGCATGGCAGCAGGAGGAAGAAGCCTTGCTGCGAGTGCTTCAACAGCGTGTGACTGCTGGACGGGTTGCCGACGTGTGGAATACGGTCTATCGGTGTGTGGCGGTGCGCGAGATTTTTGTGAGTAATTTTGAACGCTTTGATTATGCTGTTAACGGTATGACCCTGACGCGCCTGGAAAAAGAGACCGACCGTTCAGGTGAGGTTACGCTGCGCAGACTTCCCCTGAATCTGACGGCACAAGAAGAAATGCTTCAGGTGGCGTATGCCCTTGATGAACAGCCTGTGGCGCAGTTGACTTTTGAATTGCCGCTGCCTATCCCCTCATCGGAACTGCTCAGCATTACTCTGCCACTGCGGCAGGACCGCACCTGGCATCGTACCCGATTTGTGGTGGAACTGGAAGGAAGGCGGTATGAATCGCGGGATGCGCTTTTTCTCAGTGGTTACCGCTGGCAGGAACTGACTTTCAAACTGGCGGATCGAGATGACGAGGATGAACGTGATGTGGGCGTGTGGCCCGTATATCCTGTTGCGAGTGCGGATGGGGTGTATGACAAGCCCGGGCATGTGCGCCTCACAATGGAAGTGGAACGTTCATCGCGCCTCGCGGCGATGTGGAACAAATATGCCTCCAACTATCGCAGCGCCTGGATAACGGGCGAGTATTGGGGTTACTACATCAGCAACAGCGTGTACCTCGTGATCATGAACGTCATCGGCCAGATTATCAGCTGCTCCATGGTGGCATACGCTTTTTCCCGGTTGCGATGGCCGGGCAGGGAGGTGTTGTTTTTTTTGGTGCTGGCGACTCTGATGCTCCCGCCCCAGGTTACCATGATACCCGTGTTCCTGGTGTTCCGTTCGCTGGGCTGGTACAACACGCTCAAGCCGCTCTGGGTGCCTGCCTTTGCCGGCGGCGCGTTCTTCGTATTCCTGCTGCGCCAGTTCATGAAAGGGATTCCCCGTGAACTCGAAGAAGCCGCGCTCATAGACGGGTGCAGTTATTTCGGCATCTATTGGCGGATTATCCTGCCGCTCGTGAAACCCGCCCTCGCCGCCGTGGGCATTTTCACCTTTATGGCGTCCTGGAACGAATTTATGGCGCCCCTCATCTACATCAGCGATCAACGGCTCTATCCGCTGGCTTTGGGACTCTTCGACTTCCGCGCGGAATATGGCGCCGAGTTCGGACTGCTCATGGCAGCATCCTCCATTATGATCGTGCCCGTAGTAGTGATCTTCTTCTTCGCACAAAAGTACTTCATTCAGGGTGTGACCCTCACCGGGATGAAAAATTAATTCCCATTGCCAAGACTTGTACCTGCAGCAACATTCCTATAGACTATCAAAAGAAAAGGGTATGTTATGCGCGTTATAGTATTCTTGATGGTGATATTTATGATGACGACTTCAATTCAAGCACAGGAAGGCGTGGTGCTGCTCCACGGGCTTTGCCGTACTGATACGAGCATGAACAAAATGGCAAAGCGTCTGAAAGAGGCCGGGTTTATTGTGGAGAACGTGGGGTACCCTTCACGCAGTGCTTCCATAGAAACCTTGAGTGATGCTGCCATCGGTGCGGTATTGAAAAGCAAATCGCTGAAGGAGTGCCCGAAGATTCATTTTGTGACCCACTCCATGGGCGGGATTCTTGTGCGCAGCTATTTTGCCCGACACACCTTCAACCGCTTGGGACGTGTGGTGATGCTTGGGCCGCCAAATCAGGGCAGCGAAGTGGTGGACAGCCTCAAGGGTTGGTATCTATTTCGGAAACTGAACGGCCCTGCAGGCAGCGAGATGGGAACAGGAAAAGACGCGACACCGAATAAACTGGGCCCCGTCAACTTTGAATGCGGCATCATTGCTGGCGACCTTTCTGTCAACTGGATTAACAGCCTGACCATGATAGATGGCAAAGACGATGGCAAGGTCTCCATCGAAAACACCAAAGTCGAAGGCATGAAAGAACACATCGTCATCCACACCACCCACACCTTCATGATGCG